>NZ_JBVVQU010000030.1:0-80078 GCF_055811555.1 Mesorhizobium sp. WSM4813 | reverse complement strand
GGGACCAAAAACCATGGCAAACAGCTTGACTTCCAAGACAGTCGCTCTGTCCTGCCGGACATCTCCCCCACTTGGGGGGAGATTGGCTGTCATGGCCGCTTTCGCCAATCACAACCGCCGCAAGAGTAAACGGAGCGCCGAAGCTGCCGATCTCCCCCCTTGTGGGGGAGATGTCCGGCAGGACAGAGGGGGGCGCGACGGATCGCTGGTTTCATTCTGCCGCGCTCTTCGCTGATGTCACAGCAGGCTTTTTCCGCTATGACCGCCTGAAGGACTCGTGAAGCGCTGCTTCGCGGGCTATCTTCGGCATAAGTCGTCGAACGAAAGGGCAGGAGATGAGCAGCACAATCCGCGAAGCCGATCCTGGTTCCGACAGATTGGGATCTTCCAAGATCACGCCGCTGCCGGCGCGCACCGCCGCCAACGCGCCGGCGCCGCAAGCGCACGGCATTGCCCGCAATCCCGGCATGAAACTCGATCTCGGCTTCATGGAATCGATGCGCAGCGTCAACCGCTCGGCGCTGGAACGGCGTGTCGCCAGCCTGACCAAGCGGCGCTCGATCAAGGCCGACAACCAGGCCGCCTGGCTGCTGCGCGCCGTCGCCTGCATGGACCTGACCACGCTGAACTCCAACGACACCGACGAGCGCGTGCGCCGGCTCTGCGCCAAGGCGGTCAATCCGTTCCGCCGCGACATCGTCGAAGGCCTCGGCATTACGGGTGAAAAGATCCGCCCGGCGGCGGTCTGCGTCTATCATCCCTTCGTCGCCACCGCCGTCGATGCGCTGCGCGGCAGCGGCATCCATGTCGCGGCTGTTTCCACCGCCTTCCCGCACGGCCTCACCCCACTGTCGACGCGCCTGCAGGAGATCGAAGCCACGGTGACGGACGGCGCCGACGAGGTCGACGTCGTCATCCCGCGCGGGCTGGTTTTCGGGGCGAAATGGCATGAGCTCTATAACGAGATCGTCTCGATGCGGGCCGCCTGCGGCGAAGCGCATCTCAAGGTCATCCTCGGCACCGGCGACCTCGCCACGCTGCGCAACGTTATGCTCGCCTCGATGGTGGCGATGATGGCGGGCGCCGATTTCATCAAGACTTCGACCGGCAAGGAAAGCGTCAACGCGACGCTGCCGGTCGGCCTTGCCATGGTGCGCGCCATTCGCACCTATTTCGAGGAAACCGGCTATCTCATCGGCTTCAAGCCGGCCGGCGGCATTTCGACCGCCAAGGCTTCGCTCGACTGGCTGGTGCTGATGAAGGAAGAACTTGGCCGGCGGTGGCTGGAGCCAGACCTGTTCCGCTTCGGTGCATCGAGCCTTTTGACCGACATCGAGCGCCAGCTCGAACACCATCTGACCGGCCATTATTCGGCCAATCATCGCCACGCGATGGCGTGATTTTCGGGAGCGCCTGATGAATATTCTCGAACGCTATCACGCCATGGACTACGGCCCGGCGCCGGAAGCCCGCAATGAGGCCGATGCCTGGCTTGCCGCGCGCGATTTTTCCAAAGCCCTGTTCATCGGTGGCGAGTGGAAGGCAGCCAGCGGCGGCAAGACTTTCGACACCAGCGATCCCTCCTCCGGCAAATTGCTGGCCAAGGTCTCGGATGCCGGGGCTGCCGATATCGACGCAGCGGTTTCGGCCGCCACAAAAGCGCTGCCGAAATGGAGCGCCAGCTCCGGCTACAGCCGAGCCAAAGTGCTCTACGCCATCGGCCGCGCCATGCAGCGTCATCAGCGCCTGTTCGCGGTGCTTGAGACAATCGACAATGGCAAGCCGATCCGCGAAAGCCGCGACATCGACGTGCCGCTGGCTATCCGCCATTTCATCCATCATGCTGGCTGGGCGCAGGCGCTGGACAGGGATTTCGCCGGCCATAAGGGTGTCGGCGTCGTCGGCCAGATCATCCCGTGGAATTTTCCGCTACTGATGCTGGCCTGGAAGATCGCGCCGGCGCTCGCCGCAGGCTGCGCGATAGTGCTCAAGCCGGCCGAGTTCACGCCGCTCACCGCCATCCTGTTCGCCGAGATTTGTGAGCGCGCCGGCGTGCCGAAGGGCGTCGTCAACATCGTCCAGGGCGGGCCGGAGGCGGGCGCGGCCATCGTCAACCATCCCGGCGTCCAGAAGATCGCCTTCACCGGTTCGTCCGAGGTCGGCAAGATCATCCGCAAGGCGACCGCCGGGTCGGGCAAGAAACTGTCGTTGGAACTTGGCGGCAAATCGGCCTTCGTCGTCTTCGAGGACGCCGACCTCGACAGCGCCGTCGAAGGTCTAGTCGACGGCATCTGGTTCAACCAGGGCCAGGTCTGCTGTGCCGGATCGCGCCTTTTGGTGCAGGAAGGCATCGCCGAGGCCTTCATCGCTAAGGTCAAGGTGCGGATGAGCCGGCTGCGCGTCGGCAGCCCGCTCGACAAGAACACCGATATCGGCCCGCTGGTCGACTTGACCCAGCTCGATCGCGTCAAGGGGCTGGTCGCCGAAGGCGCCAAGCAGGGCGCCGTCTGCTGGCAGCCTGATGTGGCGCTGCCGTCTTCCGGCTATTACCATTTGCCGACGCTGGCGACAGGCGTCTCGCCGGCCAACATCCTGGCGCAGGAGGAGGTGTTCGGACCGGTGCTGGCGACAATGACCTTCCGCAACACCGAGGAAGCAGTCGAGCTCGCCAACAACACGCGCTACGGCCTGGCCGCCTCGGTCTGGAGCGAGAACGTCAACCTGGCGCTGCACGTCGCGCCGCAATTGAAGGCCGGCGTCGTCTGGGTCAACGGCACCAACATGTTCGACGCCGCCTGCGGCTTCGGCGGCTACCGCGAAAGCGGTTTTGGCCGCGAAGGCGGGCGCGAGGGCATGTCCGAATATCTCTCGGCGAAACTGCCGCTCGGCCCCGTCGTCAAACCGGCAGCGGCTGCTGCCCAGTCGGTCGAGCGGGCGGAAGGCGACACCATCGATCGCACGGCAAAACTGTTCATCGGCGGCAAGCAGGTCAGGCCGGACGGCAATTATTCGCTTGCCGTCGCCACCGCCAAGGGCAAGCTTGCCGGCGAAGTCGGTCTCGGCAGCCGCAAGGATATCCGTGACGCCGTCGCGGCTGCACGTGCCTGCAAGGGCTGGCCGGAAGCGACCGCCTACAATCGCAGCCAGGTGCTCTACTATCTGGCCGAGAACCTGTCCGGCCGCGCCGACGAGTTTGCCGTGCGTCTCACAGAGCTCACCGGCGCCACCGCCAAGGCGGCGCGCGAAGAGGTCGAGCTGTCGATCGAGCGCCTATTCCTCTATGCCGGCCTTGCCGATAAGTTCGAGGGCCGTGTCCACCAGCCGCCGGCCCGCGCCGTCACTTTGGCACTGCATGAGGCGGTCGGCGTCGTCGGCATCGTGGCGCCCGACAATGCGCCCCTGCTCGGCCTGATCTCGCTGGTGGCGCCGGCGCTGGCCATGGGCAACACCGTGGTCGCGGTGCCGTCGGAAAAATATCCGCTGCTGGCCACCGATCTCTACCAGGTCATCGAATATTCCGACGTTCCGGCCGGCGCCATCAACATCGTCACCGGCCGCACCGCCGAGCTCACCGGCGTGCTGGCCAAGCATGACGATGTCGACGGGCTCTGGGTGTTCGCCGATGCCGAGACCTGCGCCAAGGCAGAAGCCGACTCTGTCGGCAATCTCAAGCGCGTCTGGACCGGCAACGGCCGCAGCCTCGACTGGGCGTCGACCGAGGCCGCAGGCGATGCGTTGCTGCGCCGTGCCGTCGAGGTCAAGAACGTCTGGGTGCCCTACGGCGACTGAACGGTCGCCTTTCGCGCGGCGTCGGACGAGAAGCGTTCGGGCTTGACGGCAGAAAAGATGTTCTTTACCGAGAAAAAACATTTGCCCCTAAACGAACAGCGATGCAGGCGGCATCATAGTGCCTATCTGGCACATTGCGCCTTGGCCGCGTGCCGGTAAAAGCCGGGGCGGCGACAGAGGAGAAAAGCATGGCGGATCTGGCAGGCAAGATCGTTGTCGTCACAGCGGCGGCACAAGGCATCGGCCGGGCGAGCGCGCTGGCTTTCGCCAGGGCGGGCGCTGTCGTGCATGCCACCGACATCAACGAGGTGGTGCTCGCCGAACTCGGCAAGACGGCTGGCATCAAGACCCGCAAGCTCGACGTGCTGAACGATGAGGCCGTGACGTTGGCCTTCGCCGAGATCGGGGCCGTCGATGTGCTGTTCAACTGCGCCGGCTTCGTCCATTCGGGCTCGATCCTCGAGATGAAGGACGCCGATCTCGACTTTGCTTTGGATCTCAATGTCCGCTCGATGATCCGCACCATACGCGCCGTGCTGCCCGGCATGCTGGAGCGCGGCGACGGCTCGATCATCAACATGGCGTCGTTGGCGGGCTCGACCAAGGGCGTGCCCAACCGCTTCGTCTACGGGCTGACCAAGGCGGCCGTCATCGGCCTGACCAAATCGGTTGCCGCCGACTATGTCGGCAAGGGCATACGCTGCAACGCCATCTGCCCGGGCACGGTCGAAAGCCCGTCGCTGGAGGACCGCATGCATGCGCAGGGCGATTACGAGGCGGCTCGCGCCGCCTTCATCGCCCGCCAGCCGATGGGCCGCCTGGGCACGCCCGAGGAAATCGCCGACCTTGCCGTCTATCTGGCTGGCGCCACCTATACGTCGGGACAGGCTTATAATGTCGACGGTGGCTGGTCGATCTAGGAGTCTGAAAATCCTATTCTGCCGGGCGCCTGGCGCGGCGTCTGTGCTTGCCTAGGCACTTTAAGTACGCTCCGCTCCGGTTCTCGAAAACCACGCCATTCGCCGCAGCGGAGCGAGTTTGCAAACGGCCTCTGCGCCGCAATCAGGAGAAAAAGAATGAAACTGCTGCGCTATGGCGAAGCGGGGAGCGAACGCCCCGGCCTGCTCGATGCGGATGGGACAATCCGCGACCTCTCCGCCCATGTCACCGACATTGCCGGCAAGGCGCTCGACCCGGCATCGCTTGAGACATTGTCGAAGCTCGATCCGAAATCGCTGCCGGCGGTTTCCGGCAAGCCGCGCATCGGCGCCTGCGTCGCCGGCACCGGCAAATTCATCTGCATCGGCCTGAACTACTCCGACCATGCCGCCGAGACCGGCGCCACCGTGCCGCCCGAGCCGATCATCTTCATGAAGGCGAGCTCGGCCATCGTTGGACCGGACGACGACGTGCTGATCCCGCGCGGCTCGGTGAAGACCGACTGGGAGGTCGAGCTTGGCGTGGTTATCGGCAGGACCGCGAAATATGTCACCGAGGCCGAGGCGCTGGATTATGTCGCCGGCTATTGCGTCGCGCACGACGTGTCCGAGCGCGCCTTCCAGGCGGAGCGTCAAGGCCAGTGGACCAAGGGCAAGTCCTGCGACACGTTCGGGCCGATCGGCCCGTGGCTGGTCACTAAGGACGAGGTCAAGGACCCGCAGAACATCCCGATGTGGCTGAAGGTCAACGGCAAGACGATGCAGAACGGCTCGACCAAGACCATGGTCTATGGCGTCGCCTACCTCGTGTCCTACCTCAGCCAGTTCATGTCGCTGCATCCGGGCGACATCATCTCGACCGGCACGCCGCCCGGCGTCGGCCTCGGCATGAAGCCGCCGGTGTTCCTGAAGCCCGGCGACGTCGTCGAGCTCGGCATCGAAGGGCTGGGCACGCAGAAGCAGACGTTCAAGGCGGACGTATAAGAGGTCATCCTGGACGGGTCGCGCCGCCCCTCATCTGCCTGCCGGCATCTTCTCCCCGTGAACGGGGAGAAGGACGCCGTCACCAATGATTTCGCCAATCGCCGGGCGGTGCAGAAAGAGCGCCGAGGCCGCGGCCAGCTCTTTCTCCCCGTTTACGGGGAGAAATGCCCGGCAGGGCAATGAGGGGCAGCGCCAACCTTTGCCGCGAAGCTACTTCAGCACCTTGCCCTCGGCTCCGAACCGATAAGTCTTCGCCGGATCCGGCGTTGCGTAGAGCGTAGCACCAGGTTCGGCATTGTAGACGCCGAAGATGCGCACGGTGATCAGGCCGGCCTTCTCGCAGTCGAGATAGAGGTTGGTATCGGCGCCGAGGTGCTCGGCATGGACCACTGTGCCTTTCCAGGCGCCGGATTTCGCATCGACGGTCAGGTGCTCTGGGCGGACGCCGATCGTCTTTGCCGTTTCGCCAAGCTTGGCGCCGTCGACGAAATTCATCTTCGGTGAGCCAATGAAGCCGGCGACGAATTCATTTGCCGGCGAATTATAAAGCTCCATCGGTCCGCCGATCTGCTCGATCTTTCCCGCGTTGAGCACGACGATCTTGTCGGCCAGCGTCATCGCCTCGACCTGGTCGTGGGTGACATAGATCATCGTCGCCTTCAGCCTGCGATGCAGTTGCGCAATCTCCAGCCTGGTGTTGACGCGCAGTGCGGCATCAAGGTTGGACAAAGGTTCGTCGAACAGGAAAAGCTTGGGCTCGCGCACCACGGCGCGGCCGATGGCGACGCGCTGGCGCTGGCCGCCGGAGAGCTCGGCCGGCCGCCTGGCGAGATAGGGCTCCAGCGACAGCATCGATGAGGCGATGCCGATGCGGCGGTCGATCTCGGCCGCCGGCGTGCCCGCCTGCTTGAGGCCGAGGCCCATATTGTTCTTCACCGTCAGATGCGGGTAGAGCGCATAGGTCTGGAACACCATGGCGATGCCGCGCTTGGCCGGGGGGGTAGCGGAGACGTCCGCGCCGTCGATCACCACGCGCCCCGAGGTCGAATCCTCCAGTCCGGCAATGACCCTGAGCAGCGTCGACTTCCCGCAGCCGGAGGGGCCGACGAAGACGACGAACTCGCCATCGGTCACTTCGAGGTTGATGCCCTTCAGCACCTCGACCGGCCCAAAGGCCTTCTTCACATTCTCGATGTTCAGCGCGCCCACGGCGTTCCTCCGGATTGGAATGTGGGCGCCAGGGCACCCCCCTCTGGCCTGCCCTCTTTGCCAAAACTTGGCATCTCTCCCTCAAGGGCGGAGATTGGATGCGATGCCTGCTTTCGCCAACTTTCAGCCGAGCAGAACGGGTGGCGACATTGACGCTGACGATCTCCCCCCTTGAGGGGGAGATGGCCGGCAGGCCAGAGGGGGGCGCCGTAGAGCGCAATCCCTAGCAAAAATTCCCCTGTCACAATCGCACCGCCTTTCCGCTGCGCACGCTCTCGTCGGCGGCAAGGCAGACGGCGAGCGACTTCACCGCGTCGTCCATATGGCGGGTCAGATCCAGATCCTCGCGGATCGCCTTGAGCAGAAAAGCCTGTTCGAGGTCGCAGAGATCCTGATGGCCGGGCTCACCCTCCATCGACAGCATCTCATCCGGCTTGGCGAACTTGCCGTCTGCGCCGGTCGCAGCGCTATGCAGGCGGATGGTCGAGGTCTTGGTATGCGTGTCGATGTCGTCGGATTTGACGCCCTCCTTCATGACGATCGACACGCAGCCATTGGGCGAGATCACGTCCTTCACGAAGAAAGCGGTTTCCGAGATCATCGGCCCCCAGCCGGCCTCGTACCAGCCGACTGAACCGTCGTCGAACAGCACCTGCAGATGACCGTAATTGTACATCGTGGGCGCAATCTCGTCGGTCAGTCTGAGCCCCATGCCGCGCACCTCGACCGGCCTGGCATCGGTGATCTGCAGCATCACGTCGAGATAGTGCACGCCGCAATCGACGATCGGCGACGTCGTCTGCATCAACTGCTTGTGCGTCTCCCAGCTATGGCCGGAGGATTGCTGGTTGAGGTTCATGCGGAACACGTAAGGGCCGCCGAGCTTGCGCGCCTCCGCAATCAGCCTGATCCAGGACGGATGATGGCGCAGGATGTAGCCGATCACCAGTTTTCTGCCATTGGACTTGGCCGCGGCGGCGACGCGTTTGGCATCCGCCACCGTCGTCGCCAGCGGCTTTTCGACAAAGACATGGCAGCCGGCCTCGAATGCCTTCACCGCATAGTCGGCATGGCTGTCTGAATAGGTGGCGATGCAGGCGACGTCAGGCCTCTCGTCGCGCAGCGCCTCGTCGAAGGAGCGCCTGATGCCGTAGCCGGAAAGCCCGGCCGGCAGCGGCACGTCCGAGCGGTTGACCAGCGCCGCGATCTCAAAACCCGGATTGGTGTGGTAGGCCAGCGCATGGCTGCGGCCCATATTGCCCAAACCGGCGACGACGACGCGAAGAGGTTTTTCTGCGCTCACTTGACCGCTCCCGAGGTGATGCCGCGGATCAGCTGCCGCGAGAAGATGACGTAGAGGATCAGCACCGGCATGATCGCCAGCGACAGTGCGGCCAGGATCGCGTTCCAGTTGGTGACGAACTGGCCGAGGAACAGCTGGGCGCCGAGCGTCACCGTCTTGGTCTCCTCCGACGGCGCCAGGATCAGCGGAAACCACAGATCGTTCCAGATCGGGATCATGGTGAAGACGGCGACAGTCGCCATCGATGGCCGCACCAGCGGCAGCACCAGCCGGAAGAAGATGGTGTATTCGGAGAGGCCGTCGATACGCCCGGCATTCTTCAGGTCGTCGGACACCTGCTTCATGAATTCCGACAGGATGAAGACGGCAAGCGGCAGGCCTTGCGCCGTATAAACCAGGATCAGCGCCGTCAGCGTGTTGACCAGCCCGCTCGCCACCATCAGCTGCAGGATGGCGACAGTGCCGAGGCGGATCGGGATCATGATGCCAAGCGCCAGGTAGAGTCCCATCAGCGAATTGCCGCGGAAGCGGTATTCCGACAGCGCGAACGCCGCCATCGCGCCGAACAGCAACACGAAGAACAGCGAGGCGACGGTGACGACAAAGCTGTTCTGGAAATAGTGGATGAAATCGCCCTGCCCGATGACGGTGGTGTAGCCGATCAGGTCGAAGGTTTTCGGGGTCGGCGGCGCCAGCGGCGCGCCGAAGATGCCCGCGCGGGATTTAAACGAATTCATGATGACGATGACCACCGGAAACAGCGCGATCACCGTGTAGGTCAACAGCACCGCATGGGCGCCGATCGTGCGTGGCAGGGAGCGGGTAGCCGTGCTCATTGGGAAGTCTCCTGACGAGCTGCATTTCCAAAGGATGGCGCCAAGGCACCCCCCTCTGGCCTGCCGGACATCTCCCCCGCAAGGGGGGAGATTGGCAGCGTCAATGTCGCCACCCGTTCTGCTCGGCTGAAAGTTGGCGAAAGCAGCCATCGCATCCAATCTCCCCCCTTGAGGGGGAGATGGCCGGCAGGCCAGAGGGGGGTGTTCAAGCTCGACATCTCGCCCCCTAGAACTGGTAGCGACGCAGGCGCGTCTGGACGAGGAAGAGATAGACGCAGACGCCGCCAAGGATGATCAGGAACATCATCGTGGCGATCGCCGCGCCCATATTGGGATCGCCGACCTGCAGCTGGAAACCGAAGAAGGCGCGGTAGAGAAAGGTGCCGAGGATATCGGTCGAATAATTCGGCCCGGCCAGCGCGCCTTGCGCGGTGTAGATCAGGTCGAAGGCGTTGAAATTGCCGACGAAGGTGAGGATCGAGATGATGCCGATCGACGGCAGGATCAGCGGCAGCTTGATCTTCCAGAACTGCGACATGCCGGTGATGCCGTCGCATTCGGCCGCTTCGATCACCTCCTCGGGAATGGACAGCAATGCCGCATAGATCAGCATCATCGGAATTCCGACGAACTGCCACACCGAGATCAGGCTGAGCGTTGTCAGCGCATATTGCTCCTTGCCCAGCCACGGCGTGAACAGGCTTTTGAGGCCGACAAGATCCATCAGGTCAGGCGCCACGCCCCACAACGGCGACAGGATCAGCTTCCAGGCGAAGCCGACGATGACGAAGGACAGGATCGTCGGCACGAAGATGGCTGTGCGGTAGAAGGCGGAGAATCTCAGCCGCGGGCTGGACAGCAGTGCGGCCAAAAGCACGCCGATCGGGTTCTGCACGATCATGTGGATGATGAAGAACCAGACGTTATTGCGCAGCGCGTTCCAGAAATTAACCGACCAGTTAGGGTCGCCGAACAGCCTGCGGAAGTTTTCGAACCCGACGAAGACCTGAGCCTGGTCGATGTTGCGAAACAGCGAGAGCTGCAGCGTGCCGGCCAGCGGCAGGATCATGATCGCCGTATAGACCAGCACCGCCGGCGCAAGGAAGACGACGATATGCCAGCGGAACGGTCGTTTCGGTGCTGCGGCCATGCGTTCGGTCCCGCCGATCAGGTTCTTGCAATTGCTTTCGACGGCGGCGCTGGCCCTCACCCTTACCCTCTCCCCGTGAAGGACGGGGAGAGGGGTCGCCAGCGTTGCGACTTAGCCCTTCTCCCCGTCGCTATACGGGGAGAAGGTGCCGGCAGGCGGATGAGGGGCGGCGCAGTCGACTCTCATTGGCAGTTTGACGCCAAGCCGCGCGAGCGCGGCCTGGTCCGTTTGCCTTGGCTCTTACTTCGCCGGCTTGTACCAGCTGTCGAGGCCGTCCTGCAGCTTCTTGGCGGCAGCTTCCGGCGTGACGGTGCCGTTGATGACGTTGGCCGACTCAACCCACGTCTCGTTCTCGAGGTTCGGCGTGCCGCGCGACAGGATCTGATAGGTCGAGCGGATCGTCGACTTGCACTTGTCGCGCCAGGAGACGAATTCCTGGGCCAGCGGGTCTTCCATCTTCACCGGCGTGTTGTTCAGGCTGAAGAAGCCCGGCAGCGCGTTGGCGTAGATGGTGGCGAAATCCGGCGAGGCCACCCAGGTCAGGAAGGTCTTGGCCGCATCCGCGTTCTTCGACGCCGCATTGAGGCCCATGCCGATGTCGGTGTGGTCGGAGATGTAGCAGGTGTCGCCGGCCTTCTGCACCGGCGGCGGGAACGCGCCCATCTTGAACTGCGCCTGCGTGTTGAACAGGCCGATCTCCCACGAGCCGGCCGGGTAGATGGCGGCGCGGCCGAGCGTGAACAGGTTCTGGCTGTCCGGATAGGTCTGCGCCTCGAAGCCGTCGCCGAGATAGGGCTTCCACTTGGCGAGTTCGGCAAACGGCGCAACCCACTGGGGATCAGTCAGCTTCTGCTCGCCCTTGATCAGCGCCAGACGGCCTTCCTCGCCCTTCCAGTAGTTCGGGCCGATGTTCTGGTAGCCCATGGTCGCGGCTTCCCAGAGATCCTTGGTGCCCATCGCCATCGGGATATAGGTGCCGTCGGCCTTGATCTTGTCGAGCGCGGCGTAGAACTCCTCATTCGTCGTCGGCACCTTGATGCCGAGCTGATCGAAGGCGTCCTTGTTGTAGATGAAGCCATGGATGACGGAAGCCATCGGCACGCAGAAGCTGGCCTTACCGTCGTCGGTCTGCCAGGCGGCCTTGGCGACGTCGGAAAAATTCTCCATGCCGGGCAGCGTCGAGATGTCGGCGAGATTGCCCTTCTTGAAGAGTTCCAGCGACTTGTCGAACGGGCGGCAGGTGATCAGGTCGCCCGCCGAGCCGGCGGCGAGCTTGGCGCCGAGCGCGGCGTCATATTCGGTCGGCGCCGACGGCGCGAACACCACCTTGATGCCCGGGTTCTTGGCTTCAAAAGCCGGGATCAGCTTGTCCTTCCAGATGGCAAGGTCGTCGCCGCGCCAGCTTTCGATGTTGAGCGTTACGTCCTGGGCATAGGCCATTCCGGCTGACCCGAGAATGCTGGTGCCGAGAAGCAGTGCCGTCAGTAGTTTCGTTGTCATGCTCAGTCTCCCTGTTGACCTTTTTCAGGTTCGGTTTTGAGAACAGAGGCTTTCTGCCCCATGCTCCCCTCGATCGCGGAAAGGGCCGGGCGCAGCTTGTGGCCGGCCCCTTCCAGTATCTTCTGCGCCGCATCGGCGCTGGCGGCGCCGGCGGCGAGCAGAATGGCGGTCTTGACGACGCCGCCGCTCTTTTCGAGCAGGTGCGCCGCATCCTCCCTGTCGCGTCCGCTGATCGCGGCGACGATACGTGCCGCACGGTCGCGCAGCTTGATGTTGTCGGCCATGAGATTGACCATGTAGCCGTCATGGACATGGCCGAGATGTATGGCGGCCAGCGTCGACAGCATGTTGAGCGCGATCTTCTGGGCGGTGCCGGCGCCCATGCGCGTCGAGCCGGCGATCAGCTCAGGCGGCGTTTCGAGCAATATGGCGATGTCGGCCAGCCGAAGCAGCGGCGCACCCTTGTTGTTGGCGATGGCGATGGTCGCCGCGCCCCGACGCCTGGCTTCCTCGATCGCCCTGACCGCATAGGGCGTCGAACCGCTGGCCGAGACTGCGATCAGGCAGTCGCCCTCGCCGATGCGGGCAGCGGCAACCGCTGCCGAGGCTTCGTCGGTATCATCCTCCGGCCCGCCGGCCAGTGTCTTGAAGGCATCGTCGCCGCCGGCGATCAGGATGGCGATACGGTCACGCTGAATGCCGAAGGTGCCCGGCAGTTCCAGCGCATCGGCCAGCGCCATCAGGCCCGAGCTGCCGGCCGCCGCGTAAGCGAGCTTGCCGCCGCTGTTCAGCCGGCTGGCGATGATTTCGGCTGCTTCGGCGATGGCGGGAATGGCGCCGCGCACCGCCTTGGCGGCCTCGATCTGCGCGTTGGCCAAAGAGGAAAGGATGGCGTCCGGAGCCTGGATGTCCAGCCCCTCGGCATTCTGGTGAAGCGCTTCGGTGCGCGTTTCGGCCATCCGTTTTCCCTCCAATCCAGAAAACCATACCAAAAAAATACCACTTGTCCACACGCATTAGTGACTTCACTGCCTGGAAAATCGCCGCACCGGCAAAATGCACAGTGTTTTCAATGAGGTGCGCCTTAATCTTTTTGAAACGGAAATTAATCCTTGGCTATTGGTATTTTATTGGTATTATCAGCCTGGAGGAGAAATCGTGTGAATTTCGTGCTTGGCATCGATGGCGGCGGCACCAGCTGCAGGGCGGCCCTTGCAACAGTGGACGGCACCGTCGTCGGCCGCGCCAAGAGCGGTGCGGCCAACATCCGCACCGATCTTACCGGCGCCAGGGCCAACATCGTTGAGGCGGCACGGCAGGCCTTTGTCGCCGCCGGAAAAGACCCCGAACTTATCCAGCAGACTCCGGCCATCCTCGGCCTCGCCGGCGCCAATGTCGGCACCTACAGGCAGCAGCTCGAAGCGGTCCTGCCGTTCAGCATCAGCCGTGTCGAGACCGACGCCGAGATCGCGCTGGAAGGCGCGGTCGGCTCCGGTGACGGCGCCATGGCCATCCTCGGCACCGGCACCGCCTATATGGCGCGTAAAAACGGCAAGTCGCGCGCGATCGGCGGCTGGGGATTCCAGGTCGGCGACCAGGGCAGCGGCGCCCGCATCGGCCGCGACCTGCTCGAACAGACGCTGCTTGCCTATGACGGCATCCACCAGGGATCGCCGCTGACGCAGGCCATGCTCGCCATCTTCCGCGACAATCCCGAGGATTTGGTCGAGTTCACCACCAATGCCAAACCCGGCGATTTCGGCGGCTTCGCGCCCAAGGTCTTCGATCATGCCGAAAAAGGCGACATTGTCGCCAACTGGATCGTCGACAAGGCGGTCGCCGACGTCGAGGCCGCACTTGGCGTGCTCGATCTCGGCGGCGACGATCCGCTTTGCCTGCTCGGCGGGCTGGCGCCGCTCTATGCACCACGCCTGTCGGCGCGCTACCGGGCGCTGCTTAAGCCGCCGCTCGACGATGCGCTTGGCGGTGCGGTGCAGATGGCGGTTCGTGTCTTCTCGGGGACTGCGGAGGCAGCGCGATGAGCGAAGCCGCCGACCAGATCTTCGCTACGCTGAAACAGTCGGCGCAAAGCGGCGCACCGCTCTATCTGCAGCTGAGGAAGAGCATCGAGGACGCGGTTAATCGCGGCCTGATCGGACCTGGCGACGCGCTGCCGTCCGAGCGCGACATCGCCAGCAAGGCCGACATTTCGCGCGTCACCGTGCGCAAGGCGGTGCAGGACCTGGTCAAGGGCGGCATCCTCATCCAGCGCCACGGCTCCGGCACCTTCGTGGCGCCGCGTATGGAGCGCGTCGAGCAGTCGCTGTCGCGGCTGACATCCTTCACCGAGGACATGGCGCGGCGCGGTATGGCGGTGCGTTCGGCCTGGCTCGACCGCGGCCTCTATGCGCCCTCGCCGGACGAGATGATGGTGCTTGGTCTGTCGTCGAACGAATTGGTGGCGCGGGTTGCGCGCCTGCGCATTGCCAACGACACGCCGCTGGCGATCGAGCGCGCCGCATTGTCGGCCAGTGTGCTGCCCGACCCGGCAGGAATTGGGTCGTCGCTCTACGCGGCGCTGGAGACCACCGGCCATCGGCCGGTGCGGGCGGTGCAGCGCATTTCCGCCGCCAATCTCGGCGACGACGACGCGCGCCTGCTCGAAGTGCCGCCAGGCATTGCAGGCCTGCACATCGAGCGTATTTCCTATCTGGCGAGCGGCAAGGTCATCGAATTCACCCGCTCTATCTACAGGGGCGACGCCTATGATTTCGTCGCCGAACTCCGGCTGAGCGGGCCGGGCGAAGAGGGCCGGCCATGAGCGCGACAACTACCCATATGCGGCGCGAGATCGAGGAGATCCCGGAGGCCACCGCCCGCCTGCTCGACGGTTCGGCAGCGGTGCTGACCGAGGCCGGGCGCGGCATTCGCGAGCGCGATCCGCATTTCATCGTCACCGTGGCGCGCGGCTCGTCTGACCATGCCGCCACCTTCATGAAATATGCCGTCGAGCTGACCGCCGGTCTTGCCGTCGCGTCGGTCGGCCCGTCGATCGCTTCGATCTACGGCGCCAAGCTCAAGCTGGCCGGCTCGGTCTGCCTGGCGATCTCGCAATCGGGCAAGAGCCCGGACATTGTCGCCATGTCGCAAGCCGCGAGGGCCGGCGGTGCCCTGACCGTCGCCATCACCAACACCGCCGATTCGCCGCTGGCGCGGGCCTCCGATTATGCGATCGACATTCTGGCCGGCCCGGAACGCAGCGTCGCGGCGACGAAGACTTTCGTCAATTCGGCCGTCGCCAGCCTCGCCTTGATGGCGCATAGCACCGGCGACGACAAGCTTCTGGCAGCACTTGCCCGTTTGCCGGAGCATTTTCGCAAGGCGATCGCCTGCGACTGGATGGCGCTGGCCAGCGCCCTTGAGACGCAGAAATCGCTGTTCATCCTCGGTCGTGGTCCGTCCGCTGCAATCGCCAATGAGGCGGCGCTGAAATTCAAGGAAACCTGCGCCATGCACGCCGAGGCGTATAGTGCTGCCGAAGTCATGCATGGCCCGCTGGCGCTGGTCGGGCCAGGTTTCCCGGTGCTGGCGCTCGCCGCCCGCGATGCTTCCGAGCCGTCGGTCGCAGAGGCCGCCGACAGCCTGGCGGACAAGGGCGCGGCGGTCTTCGTGACTTCGGACAAGGCGACAAGCGCTCAGCACCTGCCGCATGTCGCCACCGGCCATCCACTGACCGACCCGCTGGCGCTGATCGTGTCGTTCTATGGCTTCGTCGAGGCCTTTGCCCGCCATCGCGGTCTCGATCCGGACACGCCGCCCAATCTTCGCAAGGTGACGGAAACCATATGAGCGACCGTTTTGCCCTGACTGGGGCCCGGATTTTTGACGGCGACGACTGGCACGACGATGCTGCCCTTGTCGTGCGTGACGGCCTCGTCGGGTCCATCGTTGCCACCGGAGCCGTTCCGTCCGGCGTCGAGCGTATCGAAACTGGCGGCGGCATCCTTGCACCGGGGTTCGTCGACCTGCAGGTCAATGGCGGCGGCGGCATCATGCTCAACGATCATCCCGATGTCGCTTCGATCGAAACTATCTGTCGGGCGCACGCGCCGTTCGGCACGACGGCGCTGCTGCCGACGCTGATCACCGACACGCCCGAGATCACCGCAGCGGCGGTTGCCGCCGGGGCCGAGGCCGCGCAGCAAGAAGTGCCGGGCTTTTTGGGCCTGCATCTCGAAGGCCCGCATCTGTCCATCGCCCGCAAGGGCGCGCATGACCCGGCGCTGATCCGGCCGATGCTGGATGTCGACCAGGCAATGCTGGTAGCGGCGCGGAAAACTCTGCCAGTGCTGCTGACGACTGTGGCGCCGGAATCCGTCGACCCGGCACGTGTTTCGGCGTTGGTCGAGGCCGGCATTGTCGTCAGCCTCGGCCATTCCGACACCGGCTATGCCAAGGCGCGCGCCTTCGCTGGTGCCGGCGCAACAGTGGTCACCCATCTGTTCAACGCCATGAGCCAGATCGGCAATCGTGAGCCGGGGTTGGTGGGTGCTGCCATCGACACAGGCACATTGTTTGCCGGCATCATCGCCGATGGCATTCATGTCGATCCCGCCACCATGGCCATCGCTTTGCGCGCCAAGCAGGGCCCGGCAAAAATTTTCCTGGTCACCGACGCCATGGCAACGATCGGCACCGACGTGACCTCGTTCACGCTGAACGGCCGCACCATCTACCGCAAGGACGGCAGCCTGCGGCTTGCCGACGGGACGCTGGCGGGCGCCGACCTCGACATGATAGCCGCCGTCCGCTTCGTCCACCGCGCTGTCGGACTGGACCTGTCAGAGGCGCTGCGCATGGCTTCGCTCTATCCGGCGCAGGCGATCGGCCAATCACACCGGCTCGGGCGGTTCGCCAACGGCACCGCCGCCGATATCGTTGCGCTGTCGGACGAGTTGGACGTCAAGGGCGTCTGGATAGAAGGCGACAGGGTTTTCGAGGCCGGTGTCGCAAAGGGCGCCTAAAGTATCAGCCGTTCGGCCCGACAGTCTGAAGCGGGTGGGTTGCTCATAGGTCCCTCTTGTCCTCATCCCCCTAAGCTTGCGCCGGAAGCCGCGGCGCCGGCGGCCTCGCCGGTTTCGGCAGCAGGCGACGCACGGCGGGGGCGGCCGCCACATCGTTCCTGGCGGCGAACAGCTCGTGGTTCTTCTCGATGTCGTCGAGCTTGTAACGATAATTGACCATCAAGCCATGCGCCTGACGCAAGGCGCGGGGCGACAGATCGCCGAAAAGGTCGATGCGCTCCAGCCGCGCGCCATTGCCGAGATGGAACCGGGCGACCGGGTCGATCACCTTGCCGGAGGCGGTGCGGGCTTCGAGGAAATACTGTGCCGCAAGAGGGAGCAGGATCTGGCCCGCGCGGTCGCGCGCGGCAGCCTCCGCGCGCCAGCCCTCGTTGGCGACGAGGTCCTGCACTTCGGCGGCGGAGGGCATGGTTTCGGCCTGTTCGGCCAGCCAGCGGGCAAAGCCCGGCACCGGGGACAGCGTGACGAAATCGGTCAGGCCGGGAAGATCGCGGCGCAGATCCTCGACCACCTGCTTGATCAGAAAGTTGCCGAAGGAGATGCCGCGCAACCCCTCCTGGCAATTCGAGATAGAATAGAACACCGCCGTCGTGGCCTGCTGCGGCTGCACCGGCTGCCGCTCGTCGGCAAGCAGCTCGGCGATCGTCGTCGGCATCGTCCGGGTGAGCGCGACCTCGACGAAGATCAGCGGCTCGTCGCCGAGCTGCGGATGAAAGAACGCATAGCAGAGCCGGTCGGCGGGCTCGATCCGGCGGCGCAAATCGTCCCAGGTGTGGATGGCGTGCACCGCCTCGTAGCGGATGATTTTTTCCAGAATGTTGGCCGGCGTCGACCAGTCGATCCGGCGCAGCACCAGGAAGCCGCGGTTGAACCACGACGACAAAAGGTGCGTGAAGTCGGCATCGACGATGGCGAGATCGGGCGATGTGGGCAGCCGGGCCAGCAGATCCTCGCGCATGCGCACCAGCGTCTCGATGCCGCCGGGCGCCAGGTTCAGGCGGCGCAGGAGCTCCTGCCTGGCCGGCTCGGCGGCATCGTGCAGGGCAAGTGCCGAGCGATCGTCGGGCTCGGCGCGATAGGCATCCACCGCGGCGGCAAGCCTGGCATGATCAGTGCCGAAACGATCGCGCAGCACATGCAGGAAAGCCAGCCTTCCGTCGGCGCCGAGGGTGCGCCAGCGCTCCAGGATTTCCCTTGCATAGGCGACGCCCGATGCCTCGCCCTGACTGGAAAGCAGACGGGCGCACAGACGCCCCAGGCTGTCGGCCGAGACCGGCTCGTCACCGCGAACGAGGTTCAGCATCATCCGGCCGCGATCGGCGATGGTGTTCAGCAGGTCAGCGAAGAAAGGGCTGCGGTTCATCGATCCGACCGTCGAAGAGGAGCCTGCGGGAGGGTCCGGAGAGGCATGAGGGTGAGACAGACAATATGGGACGGCATGTCATAAGCACAAGCGCACCGGCGTCGGCCAACGAATTCCCGACCGGCTGAAGAGACGGCGCGTGCTGATGACGGTGCGCCGGCAGCATCAGCCGGCCGCCCGGTCGGCCGCTGTCCTGATCGCCTCGATGTTTGCCCGATAGGCTTCGACGCTGCCGCCTTTGAAGATGGCTGCACCGGCGACCAGCACGCTGGCGCCGGCGGCGGTGACCAGGGGCGCGGTTTCGGGCGAGATGCCGCCGTCGATCTCGATCCGGATCGCGCGGCTGCCGATCAGCGCCTTGACACGCTTCACCTTGTCGACGATCGCCGGAATGAACGCCTGGCCGCCAAAACCCGGATTGACGGTCATGATCAGGATCAGGTCGAGCCGGTCGAGCACATATTCGATCGCCGTTTCCGGCGTCGATGGGTTGAGCGACACGCCGGCCTTCTTGCCGAGGTCCCTGATCGTCTGCAGCGAACGGTCGAGATGCGGCCCGGCCTCGGCATGCACCGTCATGCCGTCGCAGCCGGCTTCGGCGAAGGCCGCCAGATAGGGATCGGCCGGCGTGATCATCAGATGGCAGTCGAAGAAGGCCTTGGTGCGGTTGCGGATCGCCTTGATCACCGGTGGCCCGAAAGTGATGTTGGGCACGAAATGCCCGTCCATGACGTCGAGATGGATCCAGTCGGCGCCGGCCGCCGCCACCGCCTCGACCTCGTCGCCGAGCTTCGAGAAATCCGACGCCAGCACAGATGGCGCGATCAGGGTCTTATGAGCCATGTTCGCTTCCCGTTCTTGAGCCAGCTCCCGCCCTACCGCATCGGCCTGAAAATGGCCAGCCGTCGTGGCAGGAAGATCGTGCTGCCTAGTGTCAGTCGCGAACGGACGCGGAAAGTTCAGGGGAGCCATGGCCGGAGAACAACCGGCGGGCCCGAGAAAAGGATGTTGGACGCCTTGCGCAGAATGCTTGCGCGCCGCGCAGCCTGTTCTTATATACCCGCCAAGCCGTTCGACGCCGGAATGCCGGTTGCCGAAGCGGAATTTCTTGTGAACAGGGGCTTTCGTCGGAATGCCTGTACGGGTCCTGAGAGCCTGCTTAGCGGAGAGATTAGAAAAATGGCAAAAGTAATCGGTATCGATCTGGGGACCACCAACTCCTGTGTCGCCATCATGGACGGCAAGGAATCGAAGGTCATCGAAAATGCGGAAGGCGCACGCACGACCCCTTCCATCGTCGCCATCAACAGCGATGGCGAGCGCCTCGTCGGCCAGCCGGCCAAGCGCCAGGCGGTCACCAATCCTGAAAACACCATCTTCGCGGTCAAGCGCCTGATCGGCCGCCGCTATGACGATCCGGTGACGGACAAGGACAAGAAGCTTGTCCCCTACAAGATCGTCAAGGGCGACAATGGCGACGCCTGGGTCGAGGCCGGCGGCAAGAAGCAGTCGCCCAGCCAGATCTCGGCGATGATCCTGCAGAAGATGAAGGAAACGGCGGAAGCCTATCTCGGCGAAAAGGTCGAGAAGGCGGTCATCACCGTTCCGGCCTATTTCAACGACGCCCAGCGCCAGGCGACCAAGGATGCCGGCAAGATCGCCGGCCTCGAAGTGCTGCGCATCATCAACGAGCCGACCGCGGCCGCGCTTGCCTACGGCCTCGACAAGAAGGAAGGCAAGACCATTGCCGTCTATGATCTTGGCGGCGGCACGTTCGACATTTCGGTGCTCGAAATCGGCGACGGCGTCTTCGAGGTGAAGTCGACCAATGGCGACACCTTCCTCGGCGGCGAGGATTTCGACATGCGTCTGGTCGAATATCTGGCGGCCGAGTTCAAGAAGGAACAAGGCATCGACCTGCGCAGCGACAAGCTCGCGCTTCAGCGCCTCAAGGAAGCGGCCGAAAAGGCCAAGATCGAGCTGTCGTCGACGACGCAGACCGAGATCAACCTGCCCTTCATCACCGCCGATGCCACCGGTCCCAAGCACCTGACGCTGAAGCTGACGCGGGCGAAGTTCGAGAGCCTGGTCGAAGATCTCGTCCAGCGCACGATCGATCCGTGCAAGGCGGCACTCAAGGATGCCGGCCTGAAGGCTGGCGAAATCGACGAGGTCGTCCTGGTCGGCGGCATGACCCGCATGCCCAAGATCCAGGAGATCGTGAAGCAGTTTTTCGGCAAGGAGCCGCACAAGGGCGTCAATCCGGATGAGGTCGTCGCATTGGGCGCCGCCATCCAGGCCGGCGTGCTGCAGGGCGACGTCAAGGACGTGCTGCTGCTCGACGTGACGCCGCTGTCGCTTGGCATCGAGACGCTGGGTGGCGTGTTCACGCGGCTGATCGAGCGCAACACGACGATCCCGACCAAGAAGAGCCAGGTGTTCTCGACGGCCGAAGATTCACAGTCGGCCGTGACCATCCGCGTCTTCCAGGGCGAGCGTGAAATGGCCGCCGACAACAAGGCGCTCGGCCAGTTCGACCTGGTCGGCATTCCGCCGGCGCCGCGTGGCGTGCCGCAGATCGAGGTCACGTTCGACATCGACGCCAACGGCATCGTCAACGTCTCGGCCAAGGACAAGGGCACCGGCAAGGAGCACCAGATCCGCATCCAGGCGTCTGGCGGCCTTTCGGACGCCGACATCGAGAAGATGGTGAAGGACGCCGAAGCCAATGCCGAGGCCGACAAGAAGCGGCGCGCGCTGGTCGAGGCCCGCAACCAGGCCGAGGCGCTGGTGCATTCCTCGGAGAAGTCGCTGAAGGAGTATGGCGAGAAGGTTTCCGAGGCCGACCGCACGGCGATCGCCGATGCGATCGCGGCGCTGAAGACCGCTGCCGAAGGCGACGACGCGGCCGACATCGAAGCTAAGACGCAGGCGCTCGGCGAAACCTCGATGAAGCTCGGCCAGGCCATGTATGAGGCTTCGCAGAAGGAAGCCGCGGAGGCTGACGCCAAGGCGGATGCCGCCAAGGACAGCGACGTGGTCGATGCCGATTTCGAGGAAATCAACGAGGACGACGACAAGAAGAAGTCGGCCTGAGCGGCCTGACGGCAAGTTTAGGCAGAAAGCCCGGCGCAAAGCCGGGCTTTTTTGCAACTCTGGCCGAAAAAGTGCGAGCAAGCCCGTGTCAACACTGGCATCCCGGCGCCATCGCACCTAAATCGGAACAGCGTGCCGGCGAACGACGCGAAATGCTTCAAGACGTTGAATATCCGGACTGCGGGAAAAGATGAAAGCTGATTTCTACGAAACGCTGGGCGTGCAAAAGGGGGCCGACGAGAAGGAGCTCAAGAGCGCTTTCCGCAAGCTCGCTATGCAGTTCCATCCCGATCGCAATCCCGGCGACCATTCCTGCGAGCACAAGTTCAAGGAAATCAACGAAGCCTACGAGACGCTGAAGGACCCGCAGAAACGCGCGGCCTATGATCGTTTCGGCCACGCTGCCTTCGAACAGGGCGGCATGAATGGCGGCGCACAAGGCTTCGGCGCCGGCGGCTTCGCCGACATCTTCGAGGATATTTTCGGCGACATGATGGGCGGGCGCCAGCGCCGATCGTCAGGCGGGCGCGAGCGCGGCGCCGACCTGCGCTACAATATGGAAATCACGCTGGAGGAGGCGTTTACCGGCAAGACAGCGCAGATTCACGTGCCGGCGTCGATCTCCTGCACGGAATGCTCCGGCAGCGGCGCCAAGCCCGGCACCCAGCCCGTCACCTGCTCGATGTGCAATGGCCATGGCAAGGTGCGCGCCACGCAAGGATTCTTCTCGATCGAGCGCACCTGTCCGCAATGCCAGGGGCGTGGCCAGACCATCAAAGAGCCGTGCCCGAAATGCGCCGGCCAGGGCCGCGTCACCGAGGAGCGCTCGCTGTCGGTCAACATCCCGGCCGGTATCGAGGACGGCACCCGCATCCGCCTTGCCAATGAGGGCGAGGCTGGCCTGCGCGGCGGCCCGTCGGGCGACCTCTATATTTTCCTCGCGGTCAAGCCGCACGAATTCTTCCAGCGCGACGGCGCCGATCTCTACTGCAAGGTGCCGATCTCGATGACGACGGCAGCGCTTGGCGGCTCCTTCGAGGTGGCGACGCTGGACGGCACCCAGACGAAAGTGAAGGTGCCGGAAGGTACCCAGAACGGCCGCCAGTTCCGCCTCAAGGGCAAGGGCATGCCGGTGCTGCGCCAGCACAATGTCGGCGACCTCTATATCCAGACCGCAGTCGAGACGCCGCAGAACCTTTCCCGCCGCCAACGCGAGTTGCTGGAGGAGTTCGAACAGCTTTCCTCGAAGGATAATTCGCCGCAGTCGAGCGGCTTTTTCGCGCGCATGAAGGACTTTTTCGAAACCTTCGGCGAGCGCTGATGCCTATTCTCGCCAATCCGGTGTAGAGTGCAATCAAGGCGAGGCTTCCCTAGCGTCATCAACATCTTATACCGGCGTCCGCCTTGCCTTGAACCCCGTAGCTGCTAAGTAGCCTCTCGGGGGAGCGTTCAGGAGAACTTGCATGGCACATGGTCCCGGACTGCGAAAGGCGCTGGCGGAAAAGTTCGACGACGAACTGAAGTTTTTCAAGGGCTGGATCGACAAGCCGAAGGCGGTCGGTTCGATCGTGCCGACCAGTTCCACCACGGCCCGCAAGATGGCCTCCGTCGTCAATCCGAACTCGGGCCTGCCGGTGCTCGAAGTCGGGCCCGGCACCGGCGTCATCACCCGAGCCATCCTCGCCCAGGGCGTAAAGCCTGAAAATCTCTATGCGGTCGAATACTCCGCCGATTTCGTGCGCCATCTGCGCCAGCTCTGTCCCGGCGTCAACGTCATCGAGGGCGACGCCTTCAATCTCGATGCGACGCTCGGCGACAAGAGCGGCCTGATCTTCGATTCGGTCATCTCCGGCGTGCCATTGCTCAATTTCCCGGTCGCCCAGCGCGTTGCCTATGTCGAAAGCCTTCTCGACCGCATCCCGACAGGCCGCCCGGTCGTGCAGCTGACCTACGGCCCGCTGTCGCCGATCCCGCCCGGCCGCGGCGATTACACGGTCGAGCATTTCCATTTCGTCATCCGCAACATCCCGCCAACGCAGCTGTGGATCTACCGGCGCGGGGCGCATTAGCTGTGCCCCCAAAGATCGCTTTTCGATCTTTGGGCCGGTGCGTTGATTTGAGCGATCCTTGGCTGTACCTGTCCGGGAACAAGGGTGGCCAATGGCAGTGATCCCGAAAATTCTCGTCTTCGCGGGCTCGATTCGCGCTGGCGCCTACAGCGGCAGGACCGCCGATGTGGCGCAGAAGGAACTCGCCCTGCAGGGCACCGAGGTGACCCGCATCTCGCTTGCCGACTATCCGCTACCGATCCTCGACGAGGACCTAGAGAAGGAGAAGGGCGTTCCCGAAAACGCCATCAAGCTTGCCCGGCAGATCGCCGCCCATGACGGGCTGCTGATCGCGACGCCCGAATATAACGGCTCGATCCCGCCGCTGCTCAAGAACACCATCGACTGGGTGAGCCGGGTGCGCACGGATGGCGGGCGGTCGTTCAGGCCGTTCGCCGGCAAGCCCGCCGGCCTTTGTTCGTCTTCCAAAGGGCACTTCGCCGGGGTACGCTGCATCAACCATCTGCGCGCCGTGCTGGTGCGCTGCAAGATGGAGGTGGTGACGCCGGAATGCTCGGTGCCGGAGGGCGGTATCGCCTTCGACGAGGACGGAAATTTCAGGGACGAGAGACTGCACAGATCGATGGAGCACCTATGCCGCACGCTGATCGAAACCTCGCGCATGCTGTCGACGCGCATCGAGGCGTGATTCAGGAGCGCGCCGAAACCATGCAAGACAGGCTGATCGTCGGCCTCGACGTGCCGACGCTGAAGGACGCCGAGAAGGCGGTGAGCGAGCTCGACGGGATCGTCTCCTTCTACAAGATCGGTTATCAGCTCGCCTTCGCCGGCGGCCTCGATTTCGCCCGCGAGCTCGCCAGCAGCGGCACTAGGATCTTCCTCGACATGAAGCTGCTCGATATCGACAACACGGTGGCCAAGGGGGTCGAGGCTATTGCCAGGATGGGCATGACCATGCTGACGCTGCACGCCTATCCGAAGACGATGAAGGCAGCGGTCGAGGCCGCCAGGGGCAGCGATCTCTGCCTGCTTGGCGTCACCGTGCTGACCTCGATGGACGAGCAGGACGTGATCGACGCCGGCTATGAGCATGATCCGCATACACTGGTGCTGAGGCGCTCCGAACAGGCGCTGCATGCCGGCATGGGCGGCATCGTCTGCTCGGCCGAGGAAGCGGAAGCGGTGCGCCGGATCGTCGGGCCCAACATGGCCGTCGTCACGCCGGGAATACGGCCCAAGGGCAGCGACCATGGCGACCAGAAACGCGTTGTCACGCCGGCGCAAGCGATCCGCAACGGCTCCAGCCATCTCGTCGTCGGCCGGCCGATCGTCGGCGCCGCCGACAGGCGAGCCGCCGCGGAAGCCATCCTCGATGAAATGCGCTCGGCCTAACAATTCGGAGAAAAAGCATGCCCAAGGGATATTGGATTGCCCGCGTCGATGTGCGCGATGCGGAAGGCTACAAGGACTATGTCGCCGCCGCCAAGCTTGCCTTCGACCGTTTCGATGTAAAATTCCTGGCACGCGGCGGCGCACATGAAAAAGCCGAGGGGCCCGGTCGTGACCGCAACGTCATCATCGAGTTTCCGTCGTTGGCTGCGGCGCATGACTGCTATCACTCGCCGGAGTATCAGCGGGCGGTCGCGATCCGCCAGAAAGTAGCCGACGGGGAGATCGTGCTGGTCGAAGGGCTTTAGTTCAGCGCCAACCGCTGCGTTGGTCAGACCGAATGCAGGATGTAAAGCTTGCGCGTTTTCTCGTGGATGGTCCATTCGCCCTCCCAGCCAAGCGGCAGGACAAGCAATTCGCCGGGTCCGACATCTTTGGCTGCGCCACCAGGACCGTGCAGCGTCACGCGGCCGGAGACGATGTGGCAAATCTCGGAATTCGTGTCTCGGCGCGCGGTGAACCGGCCCTGCGAACATTCCCATACACCGACCTCGATCTTGCCATCATCCGAAGTCCAGAGCGTGTTGGCTGCTTCCATCTGATCGCCCTCCACCGAGGTCGGTTTCGGCTGGGGCTCACCCAGGTCTATACGCACAAGGTGGGCGAAGGTTTTGAAGTCGATCATTCCTAAATCCTCGAGGTGTGCGGTTCAGTGCCCGGTGATGCGATCGGCCAAGGCCGCCAGCCGCGATGTGCGCGGCAGCCCCTTTGCTTCCCGCTCGTCGGCAATTCGATAGAGCTGATACATGGAATGGACGCCGAGCCAGCGCAGCGGCTCTGGCTCCCATTTGCGCACGGTCCGATTGACCCAGGGAAGCCGCGTCAGCTCGGTGTCGTTGTCCAGCAGAAGATCCCTAAGAGTGCGTCCCGAGAGGTTCGAGGTGGACACACCGAGGCCGACATAGCCGCCTGCCCAGCCTATTCCGGTCTGCTTGTCAAAGCCCACCGTCGTGCACCAGTCGCGCGGCACGCCCAACGTTCCACACCACGCATGATCGAGACTGAGCCCCTTGGTCTGCGGCAGAAGCGTCGTCAGGATCTTGTGCAGCTTGTCGATCGTCGCCTGCTGGGTGACGCCTCGAAGGTCGGTCTTCGAGCCGAACCGATAGGGTACCCCGCGCCCGCCCATGGCAATGCGTCCTTCCCGGGTGCGCTGCGCATAGCAGTATGTGTGCGCGGCGTCGCCGAGAACCTCGTAGCCATCCCAGCCGATTTCGCTCCATAGCTTTTCGGACAACGGCTCGGTCACCACGATGGCGCTGTTGAGCGCCAGCCAAAGTCTTTCGTGGCCGGCAATTCCCGCGGTAAAACCCTCGGTCGCCCGCACGATCTTTTCGGCGCGCACCACGCCTCGGTTGGTTACGACCTTGCCCTTCTCGATCGACAGCACGGTGGTCTGTTCGTAGATCGGGACGCCGAGGCGCTCCACTGCCCTGGCGAGCCCCTGCACCAGCTTTGCGGGCTGAACCCGCGCAACTTTCTTGATGACGAAGGCGCCGCGTGCGTTGTGCACCGCTATGCGCCGGCGCATCTCCGCTGCATCGATATACCCGACGCGTTCGTCGGTCAGCTCCCAGGATCTGGCATGGGCATACATCGCCTTGGCACGCTGCTCCTGCGCCTCGTTGGTTGCGACCAACAGTTCGTCGGTACGGCGAATGTCGGCGTCGATGCCTTCGGTTTCCGCAACCGATATGACCTCGTTCACCGTACCCGTCATTGCCGCCTGCATGGCGATGACTCCAGCGCGCGAGGTTGCCTTCTCATATTTTTCCCGCGACCATGAGAACCCACCGGACAGCCAGCCGCCATTGCGTCCCGAAGCACCGAAGCCGGCGAACTCCTTCTCGACGATGACAATGTTGAGGTGGGGCGCTGCCTGCTTCAGATAATAGGCGGTCCAAAGGCCGGTGTAGCCGGCCCCGACGATACAGACGTCGGCCACGATATCGCCCTGCAGTGGCGGCCGATAGTCGGGCACGCCGCCGATGTCGGCATACCAGAATGAAACGTCGCCGTTCTTCTTCACGTCCATTGTCGCGATTTTTCCCAGATAGGATTCAGGTCAGCGTGAAATCGGCATTTTCGTCGTCCGCCAACAGCTTCACGTCGCTGCCCGCGAATATGAGGTCGACCTCGTCGCCGATTGCGAAGGTCTCGGCGTCCAGCGTCGAGCGCACGATCGCCTTGGAGGTGTCGGCCAGCACGACCTCGTATTTGGAACCCGATCCGAGGTAGATGGCCTCGCCAATGCGCCCGGGCAGGGTGTTTCGATCCTGTCCGCCCTTCCCCCGCCTGGCGAGGCTCAGCTTCTCCGGCCGCAGCAGCATCACGGGTTTGGCACCGTCGGCAAGGCGTTTTGCGGCAGCCACTTTCCGTCCGGCTACGTCGATGGCGGTCTCGTTCCCGGAGGTGGAGGCTGCGCCACGCAGTATCGTCGAGTCGCCGACGAATTTTCCGACGAACAAGGTCTCGGGCTCGTCGTAGAGCTGGCGACCGGTGCCGATCTGCTCGATGCGCCCCTGGTTGAACACGGCGATGCGGTCCGAGAGGACCAGGGCTTCCTCCTGGTCGTGCGTGACGTAAACGAAGGTGGTGCCCAATTCGCGGTGGATCCGTTTGATCTCGAGCTGCAGCCATTCACGCAGCTTCTTGTCGAGCGCGCCGAGCGGCTCGTCCATCAGGAGCAGCGGTGGGTCGAATACAATGGCGCGCGCCAGCGCGACGCGCTGCTGCTGCCCGCCGGAGAGCTCGCTGGGGAAGCGGTGGCCGAAATCCGCCATCTTCACCATGTCCAGCGCCTTGCGCACCCGGGCCTCGCGATCGGGATTGGCGATGCCGCGCAAGGTCAGCGGATATGCGACGTTCCTGCTCACCGTCATGTGCGGAAACAGCGCGTAGTGCTGAAACACCACGCCGATATTGCGTTTGTGCGCCGGTACGCCGATGACGCTCTTGCCGCCGACATCAAGCGAACCCGAACTGACCTCGGTGAAGCCGGCGATGATGTTGAGCGTGGTGGTCTTGCCCGAACCGCTGGGCCCGAGCAGCGTCATGAATTCCCCCGGCTCGATGTGCAGCGAGACCTTATCGAGAGCGATGAAGCTGCCATAGTGTTTGCTGACGGATTTGAGATCGATGGCTGCGCCCCGGGTCGATGGTGAGGCCATGTCAACGTTTTCCCTGTCTCGAACCGATCAGCAGCCCCGCCCCGATCACCAGCGACGTCGTGATGAACAGCAGCGTGCCCACCGCCGCTACGGTGGGGTCGGCATCCCGGGTAATGCTGGAGAATATCTGGACCGGCAGTGTCTTCAGATACGGGCTGGTGATGAACAGCGCGACGATGATCTCATCGAATGAGGTTACAAACGCAAACAGCAGGCCCGACAAGATCCCTGGCGCGATCAGCGGCAACGTCACCGTCCTGAACGCTGTCAGCCGGGTCGCGCCGAGGCTGGCCGCGGCAGTCTCCAGCCGTTTGTCGAAGACTTCCAGGCTGGCGGAGACGGCGATGATGACAAAAGGAACGGCGAGCATGGTGTGGGCCAGCACGAAGCCGGTCATGGTGCCGACCAACTGCGTATCGAGATAGACTGCGTAGATTCCGACGGCGAGCACCACCCCCGGCACGACCATTGGCGTGATCAGCAGCGCCCGCAGCACGCCGCTGACGCGGCTTTTCATGCGATCGAGGCCGAATGCCGCCAGCGTGCCGATGACGGTGGCGAACACCGCCGTGACGACGGCGACCTTGAGCGAACCGATCAGGCTCGCAGACCATTCGGGGCTGGTGAAAAAGTTCTGGTACCACTGCCAGGAAAAGCCGGAAGGCGGAAAGGCCAGCGACTTCTTGTCGTTGAAGGACATCGGCACGACGACGATTGTCGGTGCGACCAGCCAGACCGCGACCAGCAGGCAGTACAGACCGAGCAGGATTCGACCGGGCTGTTTCATCAGCGTCTCGAGCCCGTCTTGTACGGTTGGCGCGACAGCGGTGCTGCAAGCGCGAGCAGGACGAAGGTCGCGATCAACAGCACCACGCCCATCGCGCCGCCGCGACCCCAGTTGAGCAGGCTGAGCACCTGGTTCTGGATCAGGGTCGAGAGCATGGTCGAACGCGGACCGCCGAGCAGCGCCGGGGTGATGTAGAACCCAAGCGCAAGAATGAACACGATGATGGCGCCTGCGTAGACGCCCGGAAGCGAGAGCGGCAGGTAGACCTGGGCAAAGGCGCGCGCCGGGCTTGCGCCGAGGCTCCTTGCCGCCTGCATGAGCCGCAGGTCGATCGTCTTCATCACCGAATAGAGGGGCAGGATCATGAACGGCAACAGCACCTGCGCCATGCCGATCACCACGCCTGTCTGCGTGCGGATCAGCTTGACCGGGCTGAGGCCGACTGCCCGGATGACGGAGTTGATCACGCCGGAATCCTGCAACAGGATGACCCATGCCAGGGTGCGCACCACGCCGCTCACCCAGAACGGCACCAGCACGCACAGGATGAGGATGAGCCGCATCTTGGGTCCGACTGCCGTCATCACATAGGCATAGGGATAGCCGGCAATGAGACACACCAGCGTCACCCAGGCGGAGATCGCGAAGGTCCGCTGAAGTACGGTCAAATTGACCGGTGTGCCGAAGAACCAGGCATAGTTCTGCCATCCCCATTGCGGCTCGGAAAAGCTGCGCATGGTGACGATGGCGAGCGGCAGGCCCAGGCAGATGACGAGCAGCAGCAGCGCCGGCGCGACGAGCCAGAAAGCCTGTCCACGAAACCAGCGCCGCCGGTCGTCCGCCGTGACAGCCGGAACGCTGTCCCGGCTGTCGATTGCTCTCGTTGCCACCGTGGCGGACCTAGTTGCCCGCCATCAACGCGTTCCACTTTTCGTTCGCCACCTCGAAGTTCTCCACCCAGAACTTGATGTTCTGCTGATAGCCAAGCGTCAGCTTATCCGGCGTGTTGGTCATGAACGCCGCGGTGACCTCGTCCACTTCAGGCTTCGCATCCTTGTGGATCGGGGTATACGAGGTGGTTTTTGCAAGCGTCTCCTGCGCGCTCTTGCCGACATAGGCGTTGATCAGCGCATGCGCTGCGTCGGGGTCCTTGACGCCCATCGGAATGGTCATCTGGTCCATCACGACCAGCCAGTCCTGCCACGCCGGCGTGTACTTCGCGCCGTTCTTGACCGCGGTCATGGCACGTCCGGTCCACATCGCGATCATGTCGGCTTCGCCGGATTCGGCGAGCTGCTGGGAATCGGCGCCGGTCTTCCAGAAGATCGTGTCCGGACCGAGCGACTTCACCTTCTCGATAGCCTTGTCGATATCGGCAACCGTCATGTTTTCGACCGACCCACCGGCTGCGAGCAGCGCCTGCTCGATCATTCCGCCGGACAGATCGCCGCTGCCCTCCAGCGCGCGCGAGCCTGGGAACTTCTCGATGTCGAAGAAATCCTTCCAGCTCTTGGGCGGGTTATCCTTGTACTTTTCGGTGTTGTACATCAGCACCACGCCATAGTTCATGGCCGGCACACTGCATTCGCTGATCTGGCCTTCTGGAATGTTGGACGTGTCGATCTTCGAGAAGTCCAGCTTCTGGAACAGCTTGCCGCAATAGACGTAGGGCGGGAAATCGCCGGTATCGACGACGTCCCAAGTCACATTGCCGGACTCGACCTGCGCCTGCAGTTTCGAGATCTCGGTTGGCCCGTCGCTGAGCAGCGTCACTCCGGACTTGTCGACGAACTCCTTCAGCGCGGCGATCTGACCATCCTGATAAATGCCTCCATACGAGACGAAAGTAAGCGTCTTGCCCTTCAGCGAGCCTTCGGCCACCTCGCCCGCCACGGGCTTGCTCTGTGCAAGCGCTGCGGTCGTGATCATCAATAGCCCGAGTGCGGCCACCTGTCCGATCTTGGTCTTCATAGTTTTATCTCCCATTTATGTGCACCCGCATCAGTTCGGTTCGCCCGGCTGCGAGCCTTGTCCGGGCGTGTATTGATTGAGTTCCGCCGCGCCGCTGGTCGGGGGTGCGATGATCCACAGCACCTGCGCCGGCATCCTGCCGATGTTCACCGTGCGATGCGGCGTCGAGGTTGCGTATTCGATGCTGTCGCCCTCGTTCATGACGAAGCGCTCATCTGCCAGCGTCAGCTCGACTGTTCCTTTCAGGACGACGAACATCTCGTGCTTGCCGCCATGCGTGTAAGGGTCGTTGCCGGTCGAGCCGCCGACGTCGAAATCGCCCGAATAAACCTCGAATTCATGGATCGGCCGCCGCGACAGCAACGTCTTTCGACAACCGTGGCTGATCGGCAGCAGCGGGCGGTCGGCTCTGGTGAGCACCTTGTGGAACCCACCTTCGGTCTGCTCGAACAAGTCGTTGATGCCGAGATCCAACGCAGCCGCGATCCGCATCAGGGTGCTGGCGCTGGCGCCGCTCAGATTGCGCTCGAGCTGGCTGATGAAGCTCGCGGTCGTGCCGACCATGTCGGCCAACTGGCGAAGCGAAATGCGTCGGGCTGTGCGAATGGCCTTGATCCGCCCACCGACATGCTTCGCCTTTTCTGCTTCCGGCGCTGCCAGCGCTGTCATCTCCGGGGATGTCGCAGGGTCGACTTTCACCGCGTGCCTCCTTCACTTAACACCCTATTAAGTGAAGTGCCGGAACGCAAGCCATTTGTCGAGATCCGATCCTGGTCCCCGGCAGCAGCCGCGTACGCGGGCGCTGCTTATCCCGTTGGCGAGATAAAAAAACGGCTCGCAGCGGTTTCGGCCATCGTATCGGCGAGGCCCATCTCCCATTGCGTGCGGCAATAGGCGCGGAAATCGAAGCAGGGCAGGCCGGGGCAGACCTCGAACTCGATGAGATGGACGCTGTCGTCAGTTTCGATCCGGAAATCGATGGAAAACACATCCCGCAGGCCGAGCCCGGCCATCAGCCTTTGCGCGATTTGGCGGATGGTTGAATCGGTTCGCGGCTGGCTCGCAGCAACCGGCAGCAACACAGGCTCGGTGTATGTCCCCGCCGCCCTGGCAGCCTCGCCGGTGTCGCCGTAAAGCGCCAGACTGTCCGCCATGGTCTGGAAATCACCGCCCGAATCAACAAAGGCGATGCCGAGCGCCTCGACGCCGGTGTCCGGCTTCAGGCCGAGAAAGCTGGCGCGCGCGTTGCGCCCGGCGACATAGGGCTGCACGACGACGTCGTCGCGATAGGCGGAGAACACGCGCCGGCTAAGCTCCAGCGCGTGGCCGAGATCACTGCTGCGCGAATCCGGCCAGATGCCGATCTTGGCGCCGAGCCGGTTCGGCTTGACGAACCAGCCGGTTGGCGACTGCGGTGGCTCGACAAGCCAGCGGCCATCGCGAGCCAGCCCGGCTTGCGGCACCGGCAAGCCGAGCGCGCCGAGCACGGCGCCGGAGCGGAATTTGTCCTGGCACAGCGCAAACAGCGCGTCATCGGCACCGATCACCTTCAGGCCATTCAGACTTGCCAGAGCCGGCGCCGCACCGCCGCGGAAATAGGCGATGCCGTCGGTCAGCGTCCACACCAGCGTCGTCTGCGGGTCTTCGCCTGCGAGCGCGCTTGCGGCATCGTCGAGCGTCACCGGCGCGAAGGCCAGGCCGCGCCTCTGGCAGGCTGCGGCCAGCGCATCGAACTCAGAGGCGATGTCGGTCGATTGCGCCAGATAGGAGGCGATTTCGGCGGCGCGCGCCGCCACGTGGCCATTGGCGACCAGCCGGTCGAAGCAGGCCTTTTCCGGCTCGTAGACAAGGATCAGCTTCGGCCTGCGGCTTGACATGAGATGAACGATTCCCGGGGATGAACGGGTCCTGGCAGCGCGATTGCCTACCATCGCACGGCTGACGTATCAGGCCTTCGCGGAAAACCGACGTCAGCCGGACGCCTGCGCGACAGTGCTGGTGCGATCTTCTTGTTTGACCATGATCTTTTCCGAACCAAAGGTTCGGGATCATGGTCTAGGCGATCAGCACGCGCGGCTCGAAGCGGCCGTTGACTGGAATGTCGAGCAGAAATGTCATGCCGGCTTGCGGGTCCAACAGGCGTTGTTTCTCGTCCTTGCCCGACCAGGCGGAGGTGACCACCAGTCGGTCGGCATTCCCGCCGACAAAGGCCGGACAGGATGGTTGCGTCACCGGCATCGCGACCGATCGGATGAGCTTGCCGTCAGGCCCATAAGCCTCAACGACGCCGCCGCCCCAGCAGGCGTTCCACAGGACACCGTCGCGATCGAGCACAGAACCGTCGATATAGCCCTTGGCCTTGCGGTGATCGACGAAGATCTTGGGCTCGCCGGACGGCAGGCCGGTCGCCGGATCGCAATCGACCCGCATCAACAGACCGGTGCTGGTATCGGTGTAATAGGCGACCGTTCCATCTTCGGAAAAGCAGATCGAGTTCGACACGGTGATGTCCGAATAGAGCCGGCGCAGTTCCCCCCTAGAGAACCAATAGATCGAGCCGGCGGCCTTTTCCTCACCCTTGCCCATCGTGCCGACCCAGAAGGCACCGCAGGGGTGGACGCGCGAATCGTTCGAGCGCGTGACCGGATTGTCGGCCTCGATCGCCGTGTGCAGCGTCATCCTGCCGGTCGCCACGTCGCGGACATGCAGGCCGGTTTCGGTGGCGATCAGCTGTCTTTTGTCGTCGATGATGGCGATGGCGCTGGCCATCTGGCCAAGCTCGTGGATCTTGAGCGCACCACCGGAAAGGCGCTTTTCCAGAAGCTGGCCGTTGACGATGTCGAACCAGTAGAGCGTATCGGTGGCGGAGTCATAGCTCGGTCCCTCGCCGAGCTGACAGACATGATCGGAAAAAACAGAAACGATGGCTTCGTTCATCGCACTGCTCCAAACGCCGCATCCCAGGCCACGACTGCGGCCTGCGCCCGCGTTGCCACCTCGTCGACGCTCATACCAGGCTTGAACAGGCTCGAGCCGAGACCGAAGACGCTGACGCCGGCCGCCTTGTAGCCGGCAAAGTCCTTTTCCGACACGCCACCGACCGCGCCGACCAGCGTCTTATCAGGCAAAACGGCGCGCATCGCCGCGATGCCGCCCGCGCCAAGCACGCTGGCCGGGAAGAACTTCAGCGCCGAGGCGCCGAGCCGAATCGCCTGGAAGCCCTCGGTCGGCGTGAACACGCCGGGCATCGTCACCATGCCGTAATTCATGGCGCGGCCCATGACCTCGGCATCGATGTTAGGGCTGACGAGCAGCCGTCCGCCGGCGTTGTGCAAGCGATCGACATCGGTTGCAGTCAGCACAGTGCCGGCGCCGACCAGTGCCGTGGCCGGTAGCGCTTCCACGATCCTTTCGATCGACGCAAACGGGTCAGGCGAGTTGAGCGGCACTTCGATCGCTTCGATGCCGGCCTCAAAGATCGCGCGGCCAATGGCCACCGCCTCGTCCGGCGTGAGGCCGCGCAGGATGGCGACAAGCCCACGCTCGAGCTTCGGAAACGGTGCGGTCTCGGTCATGCGGCAACTCCGCTGTTGTCGATCATGTCTAGGCAATCATGCCATTTTCGCGCGCCGCTTCGATCAGGCCGGCACGCACCGCCTCGTCGGCGTCGACAGTCCGAACCGCAAGTCCGGCAAGGCCGAGCGCCTCAGCGTAGAGCGCGCCGAGCCCGCCGGAGGCGACCAGCACGACCGACCCGCCTTTCCCATAGCGGCGGCTGGCCGAGGCGACCTCGCCGCCGATCAGCAGGCCGGACAGGCAAGCCGCGGCATCGCCGGGGTTCAGGTCCTGCAGCAGACCCGCGGCGCGGATCGAGAACAGTCTCGAGGTGACATCGCCGCCCTCGGCCAGCGCCTGCTCGCACCAGCGCCGGAAAAACGGATTGCCCGATGCAACCGGCTGGGGCTGCTCGCCCAGCGAATGGCGCAGGATCGAATGCGCCGCCAGCACCGAAAACAGCTCGCCGGTGGGCCAGGTGCCGAAACCGGCAACAGCGCCGTCCTCGACCAGCACCCATTTGGAGTGGGTGCCGGGCATGCAGACGAGATGGCGTCCTTTTGCCGGTAAACCAGCGCCGGCAAGCTGCGTTTCCTCGCCCCGCATGACGTCGGGCGCGTCCGCCTGGCGCTGGGCAAGGCCCGGCACGATGCGGATATCGCGGCGCTGGCCCGGAATACGCGCAGCACCTGCAAGGATAGCGCCGATCGGCGCCGGCACGGTGACATAGGGCGCCTCCAGCCAGCCCTGGCGCGAGCCGGCCATGCCGCAGATGATGACGGGCATCGCTTCCGGCGCGCCCATCGCTGCCAGATGTCCTTCGAGGATGGTCGAAAACCCGGCGGCTTGCGCGGTGATCAGCCCGTCATCGCCGCGGCGCTCGGCAAGGATTTTTCCGGCCTCATCGACCAGCCAGACCCTGAGACGGGTGGTGCCCCAGTCGACGGCGGCAACAGAAGGCGCTTTGCTCGGGAATCCTGGGTTCACAGGAAGCCCCCATCGACGATCAGCATCTGGGCGGTCAGCATCCGCGAAGCGTCCGACGCCAGGAACAGCACCGTGCCGACGATGTCATCCGGCTGCATCACCTGCTTGATGCATTGCTTGGCGACGTGGGCGGCGAGCGCCTGTTCGGTGACCCAGAGCTCCTTCTGCCGCTCTGTGATCACCCAGCCGGGTGCGATCGCATTGACGCGAATGCCGTCGACGCCGAGCTTGCCGGCAAGGCCCTTGGTCAGGCCGACGATGCCGGCCTTGGCCGCGGTATAGGCCGGCATGTCGGGGTGATTGATCAGAAACGACGTCGACGTGAAGTTGATGATCGAGCCGCCGCCGGCGCGCTTCATGCCCGGCGCCACCGCCTGTGCGGAGAAGAAATGCGGCCGCAGATTGACCGCCTGGTTGTTGTCCCAGAATTCCACCGTGACATCTTCCACCGCGTGGCGATCATCAAGTGCTGCATTGTTGACCAGCACGGTGACGTCGCCATGCGCTTCGGCAGCCTTGGCGACCGATGCCCGCAGCGCCTCGATGTCGCGTATGTCTGTCTTGAGATAGAGGGGCCGGCGGCCGAGATCCTTCTCGATGCGATCGGCCAGCGCCAGGCTGGGGCCGTCGGCGATGTCGATGAAGGCGACCTTTGCCCCCTGGCGGGCAAAACCCTCCGTCAGCGCCGCACCGATGCCGGAACCGCCGCCGGTGATCAGCACCGAAGCGCCCTCAAGGTCGGCAAAGCGCGCCGATGGCATCATTTTTTCTCCCTGGGCATGACCCGAAAATCGGTTTCGATTTTCGGAAAGGACCATGCGCAAAATCAAAGTGCTACAGCGTCCTTTGCGCGTCCAAAAAGGACGCGCGGCGCTGTAAGCTCAGTCGGCGCGCATCCTAGCCAGCCCGATCGGGGGAGCAAGGGAGAAAAACCGATTCCCGAGGCTTATGTCAGACAAAAAGACGATCACGCCCCACTACGCATCCTCGCAGCGGCCAACCCCACGAAGCATCGAGTGCACGCACAGCCCTCGCTTTGTCTGCAACTGACCGACAGACGCCCCACTTGCAGCAGGCAATCCTCAAAATGTCGCGATTGGCAGATGACCGGCGAGGTTGTAATGGCAAGCACAGCTGCCCATCCGATCCGCCGGAGATCCGCCATGCCTCTGAAAATCGCCGTCCAGATGGACCACATCTCCACCGTCTCGATTGCCGGCGACACGTCTTTCGCGCTGTCGCTGGAAGCGCAGCGGCGCGGCCATCAGCTGTTCCACTACACGCCCGACCGGCTGTCGCTTCGCGACGGCAAGGTGTTTGCCCGCATCGAGGCAATGCAGGTCCGCGATGAGAAGGGCAATCACTATTCGCTCGGCGAAGAAGTCCGCACCGACCTGTCGGAGATGGACGTCATCCTGCTCAGGCAGGATCCGCCGTTCGACATGAATTACATCACCACCACGCATATCCTCGAGCGTATCCATCCCAAGACGCTGGTGGTCAACGACCCGGCCTGGGTGCGCAACAGCCCGGAAAAGATCTTCGTCACCGAATTTCCCGACCTGATGCCGGAGACGCTGATCACCAAGGACCCGCTGGAGGTTGCCGCCTTCCGCAAGGAGTTCGGCGACATCATCGTCAAACCGCTCTACGGCAATGGCGGCGCCGGCATCTTCCACCTGCACGAGGCCGACCGCAATCTTGCCTCGCTGCTCGAAATGTTCGGGCAATTGTTCCGCGAGCCTTACATCGTGCAGCGCTATCTCAAGGAGGTGCGCGCCGGCGACAAACGCATCATCCTGATCGACGGTGAGCCGGCCGGCGCCATCAATCGGGTGCCGGCCGAGACTGATTCACGCTCCAACATGCATGTCGGCGGCCGCGCCGAAAAAACCGAACTGACGAAACGCGAACGCGAGATCTGCGCCCGCATCGGCCCGTCGCTGAAAGAGCGCGGTTTTATCCTCGTCGGCATTGACGTGATCGGCGACTACATGACCGAGATCAACGTGACGTCGCCGACCGGCGTGCGCGAGGTACAGCGCTTCGGCGGCGCCGACATCGCCAGCCTGTTCTGGGACGCGGTTGAGGACAAACGCAAGTAGCGCCCATGCTTGGCCGAACAGCGTTTTTCCGGCCGGTAGCTGGCGCAAACCCCATCGGAGCGCAGCGTTCAATTGTTCCCGTAATGTTCATGCCTTCGCCCGAAATCTGTGTTGTCTCCGGCGATGCCGTTCGCGGCATGATCGCAGGGGCTTCGGGCGAGCCCGTATCCGGGGGCAGAAAAATGGTTGCGCGGGTCCGTACGGTCGCTTTCCAGGGCATCGAGGCCGTGCCGGTCGACGTGCAGGTGATGATTGCGCCCGGCAAGGTCAACATGCACATCGTCGGCCTCGGCGACAAGGCGGTGGCCGAAAGCCGGGAGCGGGTGCAGGCGGCGCTGCATGCGTCCGGTCTGTCGATGCCGTCGAAGAAGGTCACGGTCAATCTGGCGCCGGCCGACCTGCCCAAGGAAGGCAGCCATTACGATTTGCCGATCGCGCTTGGCCTGATGGCAGCATTGGGCGCCATTCCGGGCGACATGCTGGCCGGCTATGTCGTGCTTGGCGAGCTGTCGCTCGACGGCACCATCGCCGCGGTGGCCGGCGCGCTGCCGGCGGCGATCGGCGCCAATGCCGAAGGCAAGGGCCTGATCTGTCCTTTCGCCTGCGGCCCGGAAGCGGCGTGGGCCGGCAAGGATTTCGACATCCTGGCACCGCGCAGCCTGATCGCCATCGCCAATCATTTTCGCGGCACGCAGGTCCTGTCGCGGCCGGAAGCCGGCATCCATGTCTCGGCGCGCGACATGCCTGATCTCGCCGACATCAAGGGTCAGGAGACCGCCAAGCGGGCACTCGAAGTGGCGGCGGCCGGCGGCCACAATCTGCTGATGGTCGGACCGCCGGGATCGGGAAAATCGATGCTGGCGCAGCGGCTGCCATCGATCCTGCCGCCGCTGGCGCCCAGGGAATTGCTCGAAGTCTCGATGATCGCCTCGGTAGCCGGCGAGCTCGGCGAAGGCAAGCTGACCGATCGGCGGCCGTTCCGCGCACCGCATCATTCGGCCTCGATGGCGGCGATGGTTGGCGGCGGCCTGCGCGTGCGGCCGGGCGAGGCCTCGCTTGCCCATCACGGCGTGCTGTTCCTCGACGACTTCCCGAATTCTCGCCGCAGGCGCTCGACGCACTGCGCCAGCCGCTGGAGACCGGCGACTGCATGATCGCCCGCGCCAATCATCGCGTCACCTATCCGGCGCGCATCCAGCTGGTCGCGGCGATGAACCCGTGCCGCTGCGGCATGGCCGGCGAGCCGGGCTATCGCTGCCTGCGCGGCGACCGTTGCCGCACCGACTACCAGGCGCGCATTTCCGGCCCGCTGCTCGACCGTATCGATCTCCGGATCGAGGTGCCGGCGGTCTCGGCCAGCGATCTGATCCGGCCGGACCGGGCAGAGAAAAGTGCCGCGGTGGCGCTGCGCGTGGCCCGCGCCCGGACGATCCAGCGCGAGCGTTTCGAACGGCTTGGCGCGACGTCGGCCACCACCAACGCGCATTGCTCGCCCTCGGTCATCGAGGAGATCGCGATGCCGGATGCATCAGGCCTGTCGCTGCTCAGGGATGCCAGCGAGAAACTAGGCTTTTCGGCGCGGGCCTATCATCGGGTGCTGAAAGTGGCGCGAACGCTGGCCGATCTCGAGGCCAGCGAGACGGTCGGCCGCATCCATCTGGCGGAAGCGATTTCCTACCGCATGAGTTCGGAGCGGATGGCGCAGGCGGCGTAGATTGACAACAGTCGGGCGCCGGAAAGCTTGACCGCCGAGCCGGTCAGCAAGCTGTGCGCCGTTCTGCCGGGCCGCCGGATCATCTCGAGGAGTTCGACGCGCAGTTGCCGCCGGTTGGGAAGAGCCCTCGTGTCGCCATTGGCTGCGCGGTGCCGCTCGAAGCGGCCTGGAACCGGTTGACCCACAATGCGCGCAGATCGGCATCGGTCAGCCATCCGGCCGGAAGCGGTCCGCGCCGGCAAGGTATTCGGGCAAGCTATTCGACAGTCTGATGCTACGCAGCCTGATCGTTGTCGCCGGTCATTTCCGCGGCAGCTACTTAACCGGGATCATCAGATGTGCGTAGGGAGTGCCCGCCCACATCACATATGGCCTGGACGTGTCAGGCTTGGGGTCCGCCGGATACCCGTGCATCATATCCATTGCGTTGACGATCATCACGTGCGGTCCGGTCTCCACCCAATTGTTGCCTTCCTCGGGCTTCGTCGCATAGGGATCGGTGTTGCTGCCGTCGGTGCCGCCGGCCAGCATATACATGAAGCCGACCTTGCCCTTGGGCGGTTCCTTTTTTCCCATCCAAGCCATCGCCCATTCCATAGAGTTGGCATCGCCACACATTGGATCGGGGCCAGGCGTGGCCGGATTGTCCGGCATGCACCAGAAGCCGTTGGTGCCCTCGCGCAGCGTGCGCATTGCACCCTTCTCATCCATGGCGTGGATCGCGGCGCCGCTTGCTACAGCGGGGGGCGCGGCGGATTCAGCGCTCTTGATCAGCGCAGCGTCATCGGCGGCTGCGCCTTGCATCGCAAACAAACTGCCCGCTGCCAAAAGCGCAGCGACCGTGAGAAGCCGTTTCATGGCCGTTCTCCGGTTTTTTGAGTTGATCTCGTGCATGATGTCGGACGCACGGCCTCCCAGAGCCGTTTGTCGGTGGTAAAATCGTACCAGATCGCATGCACCGGGACAATGGCGTTTTAGCGATGCCTAATATCTATCGGGCGATTCAGACCGGGCTCTCAAACATGCTGCATCGGACGATTTTCTATTTCGCGCCTCGTCTGTGAGACTGCGCCTTTGCAACGCGGCTATCCAGCCCGTTCCTTCGCCTTCAGCTCCAGCCGCCGCGCGTGCAGCACCGGCTCGGTGTAGCCGTTGGGCTGGACCCGACCCTTGAAGACGAGATCGCAGGAGGCGAGGAAGGCGATCGACTTGTCGAAGTCGGGCGCCATCGGCCGGTAGAGCGGATCGCCGGCGTTCTGGCGGTCGACGACGCCAGCCATGCGCTTCATCGTCTCCATCACCTGGTCTGAGGTGCAGACGCCATGATGCAGCCAGTTGGCGATATGCTGCGAAGAGATACGCAGCGTGGCGCGGTCCTCCATCAGGCCAACATCGTTGATGTCAGGCACTTTCGAGCAGCCGACGCCCTGGTCGATCCAGCGCACGACATAGCCGAGAATGCCTTGCGCATTGTTGTCGAGCTCCTTCTGGATTTCCTCTTGAGACCAGTTCGGCCGCACCGCTACCGGCACCGACAAGATGTCGTCGAGCTTGGCCTTCGGCCGGCTCTTCAGCGCCGCCTGGACGGCATGGACATCGACCTTGTGGTAGTGGGTGGCGTGCAGCGTCGCCGCCGTCGGCGACGGCACCCAGGCGGTGTTGGCGCCGGCCTTGGGATGGGCGATCTTCTCCGCAAGCATCGCCGCCATCAGATCGGGCATCGCCCACATGCCCTTGCCGATCTGGGCGCGGCCGGCGAGCCCGCATTCCAGCCCGGTGTCGACGTTCCAGGCTTCGTAGGCGGCAATCCAGACGGCCTGCTTCATGTCGCCCTTGCGGATCATCGGGCCGGCTTCCATCGAGGTGTGGATCTCGTCGCCGGTGCGGTCGAGGAAGCCGGTGTTGATGAAGACGACGCGGTCCTTGGCGGCGCGGATCGCCTCCTTGAGGTTGACGGTGGTGCGCCGCTCCTCGTCCATGATGCCCATCTTGATGGTGTTTTTCGCCATGCCGAGCAGCGCCTCGACGCGGTCGAAGATCTCGACAGCGAAGGCGACTTCTTCAGGCCCGTGCATCTTGGGCTTTACGACGTACATCGAGCCCGCGCGGGAGTTTTGCCGGCGGCCGTTCGGGCCGACATCGTGCAGCGCGATCAGCGCCGTCAGCGCCGCGTCCATGATGCCTTCCGGCACCTCGTTGCCGTCGCGGTCAGATATCGCCGGATTGGTCATGAGGTGACCGACGTTACGGATCAGCATCAGCGAGCGGCCGGGCAGCGTCAGCGCGCCGCCATCAGGCGCGGTGTAGGCGCGGTCGGGATTGAGTTTTCGGGTAAACGTCTTGCCGCCCTTGGTGATCTCCTCGGCAAGATCGCCCTTCATCAGGCCGAGCCAGTTGCGGTAGACCACGACCTTGTCCGGCGCATCGACCGCCGCGACCGAATCCTCGCAGTCCTGGATGGTGGTCAGCGCCGATTCCAGGATGACATCAGCGATGCCGGCCGGATCGGTCTTGCCGATCTGGTTGCTGCGGTCGATGACGATCTCGATGTGCAGGCCATTCCTAGTGAGCAGCACGGCTTCGGGATTCTCGGCATCACCACGATAGCCGGCAAACTGTTTGGGGTCGGCAAGCGTGGTAGCGCCGGCGCCCTCGCCCAGCCGCAACATGCCGTTGGCGACCGAAAGCCCGTTCACCCCCGCCCATTTGCCCGTCGTCAGCGGCACCGACTCGTCGAGAAAATCCTTCGCCCAGGCAATGACCTTGGCGCCGCGCACGGGATTGAACTTCGCGCCCCTTTCGGCGCCGTCTGTCTCGGGAATGGCGTCGGTGCCGTAGAGCGCGTCGTAGAGCGAACCCCAGCGCGCATTGGCGGCATTCAGCGCATAACGCGCGTTCATCACCGGCACTACCAGCTGCGGCCCGGCGACCACCGAAATCTCCGGGTCGACATTTTCGGTCGTCACCGAAAAGGCCGGTCCCTCCGGCACGAGATAGCCGATATCCCTCAGGAACCCCTTGTAGGCGTGCATGTCGCTTGGCGCGCCATTGTCGCGATACCAGCGGTCGATCTTGTCCTGCAGCGCGTCGCGCTTTGCGAGCAGCGCCCGGTTCTTCGGCGAAAGGTCATGCACGATGGCCGAAAAGCCGGTCCAAAAGGCATTGGCGGCAATGCCGGTGCCCCGCAGCGCCTCGTTCACGACGAAATCATAAAGCTCGCGGGCAATCCGCAATCCGGCGATTTCGACGCGATCGGTCATCGGAGGCTCTCCAAGGCTTTGGCCGGGTTGCCGGCCCCCCGGGCGTTTGACATGCCATGGTTGCAGGGTCAATTCGGCTTAGTGTGAAAGGTAGGGCATTTTTCGCCGCCGGCCAAAGCTGCCAATCTCCCGCGAGGGGAGATGCCAGGCCCGGGTTCCTCGCCCCCGCAACGCGGGGGAGAGGTGGCCGCGAAGCGGACGGAGAGGGGCATTCGTAAGGCGCAGTCCCCCTCTTCGTCTCGGCTTCGCCGAGCCACCTCTCCCCCGCTTTGCGGGGGCGAGGAACCCAAGCTGGAATGAGCCGCGATCGACAGCCCCCTCTGTACTGCCGGACATCTTCCCCACGAGGGGGAGATTGCGCTCTCCCTCAAACCGCGATCCTTGGCCTTCCCGACGCCACCGCCACGACATGCGCCTCGATGAACATGCGCTGGGCTTCGACGGTGGAGACGCGGAACTCGGTGGCGACCTCGATCTCGGCGCTGTCGGTGCCGGCTTCCCTGGCCCGCCCGGCGGCGATTGTCCGCACATCGGTTTCCGCCGCGGCGATCGCCGCTGCCTCGTCGAGAAAATCGCGCACTGTCTCCCCGGACGAAACGCGGAACAGGCCCTCGCTGGGCTGGCTGACGCGGGCCTCGGCCGAGACGCGGACCTGGCCGACGACGGCGCCGAGCGCATTGGCGACGTCGGTATCCTCAGGCACCACGCAGCCATTGCCGACCAGCTCAGCCAGCCCAGCATAATGCAGCGGCGCCGAGGCGCCGAGGCCGATGACCGGACGGTCGAGCGCGACGCTGAGCCGGGCAATGCCGGGATGGGAATCGACGGCGCGCTGGACCAGCGCGTGCGCCACGGTTGCCGCGCCGTCGAGCCCGTCCTCGGCAAAGGCGGTTTCGAGGATGACTTCGGCCGACCAGCGCGTCAGCGTCAGCAGCACCCGCTCCGAAATCGCCTCCGGCGAAGCAGCGATGAACTGGCCGCGGCCGTCGCGCTTGCGGGTGAACAGTTCGGCGCCGAGCCTCGCGGTGGCGGCATCCCAGTTGGCCTGCTTGCCCAACACATGTGCGGCATCCGAGGGCGTAAAACCCGAGATATGCACCAGGCCGCGCGACACCAGCCGGTTCAAGGTGGCGTTCTGGGCGTTCGAGGTCAAAAGCCTGTCGAGGGCGAGTGGGGTCGAGCCGATCAGCTCGTAAAGCTTGGCTTCGGCGCCGGTCAGGCCCGCGGCCAACCGTTCCGGCAGGCCGGTGCGGACGGCGAAGCGGCCATCCATGCGGCCGGGGTTAGGCGCCCGCAACTGGCGTTCCAGTTCGACAGTCACCGCCTCGCCATGCACCATGCCGGCCAGAGCCAGCGGCACCAGGCGGCGCGGGCCGAGCAGGATCTTTGGGTTGAGCGCGCCGTCCTCCAGCGCCACTTCGGAATCGCCGCCGAGCCCAAAGGTGCGCATGGCCACCGCCTCGACCATGGTGCGGAAGCCGCCGACGGTGGCGCCTTCCGGATCCAGCCTGGGACGGCCCTGGTCGAGCACGGCGACGTCGGTGGTTGTGCCGCCGATGTCGGAAACGACAGCATTGTCGAGGCCGGTCATATGGCGGGCGCCGACCAGGCTGGCGGCCGGGCCCGAGAGAATCGTCTCGATCGGCCGCTGGCGGGCGAACGCCGCCGAAACAAGGGCGCCGTCGCCGCGCACCACCATCAGCGGGGCGGCGATGCCGCGCTGGCCAAGAAACCCTTCTGTTGCCGCGACCAGCCGGTCGATCATCGAGATCAGCCGGGCGTTGAGCAATGTCGTCAGCGCCCGGCGCGGCCCGCCGAGCTTGGCCGAAAGCTCGTGACTGGCGGTGACCGGCAGGCCGGTCTTTTCGCGGATCAGGTCGCGGGCGGCGAGTTCATGCGCCGGATTGCGGGTGGCGAAATAGGCGCAGACGGCAAAGCCGGACACCGAGGCGCCGAGTTCCGGCAGCGCCGCCTCCAGCCCGGACAGGTCGAGCTTTGCGGCATTGCCGTGGACGTCGTGGCCGCCGGGGCAGAACACGACAGGGTCGGTCCCGAGCGCCGCCTTCAGCCCATCGCGGGCGAGATCGCCCTCGGAAAAGCCGATCATCACCAGCGCCACGCGCCCGCCTTGCCCTTCCACCAGTGCGTTGGTGGCGAGCGTCGTCGACATCGACACCAGTTTTATCGCTGCCGGATCGGTGCCGGCTTTTTGCAGCACCGCATCGACCGCGCCCGATATGCCGACCGCAAGATCGTGGCGCGTGGTCAGCGCCTTGGCTTTGGCCAGCACTTTTCCGCTCGGACCGCCGGCCTCCGACCACAGCACGGCGTCGGTATAGGTGCCGCCGGTGTCGATGCCGAGGAACAGGGGGGATGGTTTGGTGGTCATTCTGGAGGGCCCGGCGAATTTCGTCCCCGCCCCTTAGCCGATACGGAACGGCGGATAAAGAAGCGAGCGCTGGGCCAACAGGCGATGATCGCGGTGACGGCCAATCTCCCCCCAAGTGGGGGAGATGTCCGGCAGGACAGAGGGGGGCGCTGTCCCGCCGGCCTTGCCGTGGTTCAGGACGCGCTTCCAAGCCCAGCCGCAATCACAATATGCTGGCAGACATTGTCGATGTCGCGGATGATGTCGTCATTCCAGAAGCGCAGGACGGTCCAGCCATCCTGTTCCAGCCGCAATGTCCTTACCTCGTCGCCGGCGACCGCATCACCTTGCGCATGCTGGGAGCCGTCGACCTCGACGATCAGTTTCTTCTCCGGGCAAGCGAAATCGACAATGTAACCGGCAATCGGAAATTGTCGGCGGAAGCCAAGCCCCATCAGCCGGTGCGCGCGAAGTTCGTTCCAGAGCTTCAATTCAGCTGATGTCATGACCTTGCGCATCGATCTGGCGTTTGCGCGAAGTTTTGGAGGCAATGGCGTGTGAGGCATTGTGCTTGTGAAATCAGCGCTCTACGGCGCCCCCCTCTGTCCTGCCGGACATCTCCCCCACTTGGGGGGAGATTGGCCCGCTTGGCCGCTGCGCCAGCTACCCCACAAACCCCACGCGTTTGTGGCTGCCATCGCAGAATGGCTTGTTGGCGGAATGGCCGCAGCGGCAGAGGAAGGTGCGCTGCGTGCGGTCGACCGTGTGGCCGGTGCCGGTGACGATCTCGACATTGCCTTCAAGCTTGAGCGGGCCGTTGGTGGTCGGCGTCACCGTCAGCGGCCCATTGCGCGCGTCCAGCGCCGGCGTGTCCTTCAGCGCCGGCTCGCCGGTGGCGGCGAAACCTGACTTGCTATGACTGCCGTCGCAGAACGGTTTGTTCTCCGACGCACCGCAGCGGCAGAGCGTGGCGCGAAAAGACGTCTCGTCGCCAAGCACGATCTCGGCATGCAGCGCCAGCGGGCCGTTTTCCCGGATGCGCACGGTGTTGACCACCGGCGGCTGTTCCTGCGGCCCGCCATCCTTCCTGACATAGGTGATGGCGCCGGACGGGCAGATTTCGGCGATCGCCACGATCTTCTCGACGCTGGCCGCCTCGGGGTGGATCCACTGGCCGGGCGCATTGGGCACGAAGACATGCGGATCGCCCAGCACGCAATTGCGCGCATGGATGCAGCGTTTTCCTGAAAAGCCGACATCGATCTTTTCGCCTTCGACCGTGCCTGCCATGGGTGCGCTCCTTGCCGATGCCTCACGCTATTGCGATGGCCCGGACGGCGTCAAGCCAGGAAGGCACGCCTCTTCTCCTTGCGAGAGCTTGCATGCGGGTGGAAGGGGCTGAATGGCCCGAGCGCCGGAAATATCTTTCCGAAGGTGCTGTAGCGGAAATCCCGCCCGGTATGAGGCGCCACATGCAGGTTGTTCAAATAAGCCAAGAAACCTTTGCCCGCCTTCAAGCGCATGCTGTACCATTGGTCGACACGATAGAGACTGTGATCAATCGAGCGCTTGATGCACTAGATGGAAGTACGGAGGGAGCGTTTAAGCCCGCCACGTTGGGAGGCTTTGATCCCTCTGCACCGCCAAACCTTTCCTTCACGACAGTGCGCTCCGTTATTGTTGCGGGGAAGAAACTCCCTCCTAAGGAAACCTATTGGAATTCCGTTTTTTTAGCTTGCGTTAGGGTTGCTGCGAAAAATGGGCTCTCTCCAAAGCAGATTAGTGAGCTTATTGTTGTAAATCACGTCATTGGCGTGAAAGAAGGTAGCGGGTATAAGTATCTGAAGGAGGCCGGGGTTTCTATTCAAGGGCAAGACGCAAATGTCGCTTGGAAGGCCGCCTACCATATTGCGAAACAAGTAAACATCTCTGTCGACGTTTCTTTTGTTTGGCAAAACAATCCGAAGGCGGTGTTTCCAGGGCAAACTGGTAAGCTGTCTGTTACAAAATAGATTTCCAGATAACGTTAGATCAGACTACCATAGAGGAAATGCATGTCCACCGATGTTGCTGCCCTTCGCATAGCTGATGAACCATTCCTTGTCGCAACTACTATCGAACGTTGCCCCAAAACCATGATGATTCGAGAGCTTTTTATGAACGCGGTTGAAGCCGCAATTCAGGCTCCGCCTGGATCGCAGGCAATCGAAATCCGAGCTTTGGATATCGGTGAAACCCAGAAACTAAGCATCTGGAATACTGGCCCTGGGATGTCGAGCGATGAGTTGCATCGCATTTGCGACATCGCCGCTTCTATCGGGAAGAGCAAGGGTCTGGATGAGAATTTTGGTATGGGTGCCAAGGTCGCGTCCTTGCCCTCGAACCGCTATGGACTGCGTTACCGTTCGAACGCAAAAGGTATCGTTAGCGAGGTAATCCTTGGCGAGCGCGGTGGTATTTATGGCCGGTTGCGGCGAGCAAACAGTGAAGGGCAACTCGAAGAGATTTTTGACGTCACGGACGTAGTTGCAGCAGATGGAGCCGACCTTAGTTTTGATTGGACCGAGGTCGTTCTATTTGGCAACAGCGCAGATCAGAACACTGTTAGGGATCCATACGACGGAAATCCGATCACCACGGGGCAGTGGCTCGCGGATTACTTGTACTATCGTTTCTATCGTTTGCCTGTAGGGCTATCTGTGCGTTTCCTCCCGAACACGCATAAACTCGACGGCACAAGGAGCTTTCGCACCATACCTGATCGGGCATTTCCCATGGGGCAAGCAGAAAGCGTACCCGCGCCGTCAGGAATAACAGTTCACTATTTCTATGATCCTCCGATGGCAGGCACTAGCCACAATCGATCAGTTAGCGGTGCGATCACCTCGGATGTCAGCACATGTGCTATCGTATACAAGAATGAGCTATACGATTTGAAACGCAGTCGACAATGGACCCTAGACGCGCCACTTTTTGGCATTCCATTTGGAGCTAAACATATATCAGTTCATATTGAGCTTCCCGAGGACGCTCCCGTTCGCCCAGAGGCGTACCGTCAGTTTCTGCGATATCGCGACGGGGAGCAGCGCCAAGTTGACGTCCGTGATTTCGGCGATGTTGTTCGAGACAATCGGCCCCAGTGGTTGCTTGATGTGATCAATTCATTCGCGCCTGTCGATTCCGGTGGCACGGACGAAATTCGAGATGAGTTACAACAACTGCTAAACAGTCTGCGGGTAAAAAGACCCGCTCAGCGGCTGGACCAGTTTGGCACGATTGATGTCGAACCAGGACAGGTCTTTGGCTCTAATTCCTTCTCGGAACCCAACAAGACGGGTGAGAGCGGAGCGGGTGGAAAGCGATATGCACTTGAAGGTCTCCTAGCCGTGCCCAGTGGTGCGAAACGGGCAACATCGTCTTTGAACGCGGACAAGGCACCGGAGATAGTTCTTCTCCACGATGACGGTCAGATAGAAGAAAAGGGCCGAAAGGGAAAAGCCGCCAAACTTTATAGGGACTCCGGCGCCGGGCAGCTCTTCGTGAATATGAATATCCATCGATCGAGTTGATGAGGGAACAGCTTCAAGTGGAGTATGCCGCATCACCTGACTTGGAGTTCATGCGCCAGATGGCAACTGAACTGGCTGAGCGAACCATCGTGTCGCGTGTCGGACGTGCAGTCATTTTTGCCCTCGCCAAGCAACTCAACCGAGAGTGGACCGCTGATGATATGGTTAAAGCACACTCTCCCGAAAGCCTAAGTCTCGCAGCTGACGACTACATGGACGCGATGCAAAACGCTCGGCGACGAATGGGCGCCAAGCCCTTCGCACCACCAAGGCCGACACTCAGCCGCTCCTCGCAGTGGAATAAAGCAGCTCCGACTTGGCGAAAGATCTTCACGGCGTTCCAGAGCACATGCTGGGCCTAGGGCTTGGAGCACTCGCTCACGCGAATTGGCACGCCAACTACTACAGCATGGATAACCGCTATTGGAACGAACTATCCGTTCTACAGGCGGCCCACGCCTGCGAAATTCTAATAAAAGCTCGAATCGCGCAAGAGCACCCCCTCCTCATATTTGAGCATCTGCCTAAGGCGTCTTCGGATCAAGCCCCCCTTTCCTTGCAGAAACTTGTCGAAAGCGGCCGGACTTATCAATTCGTTGACCTGCCAGACCGGCTGTGGGCTACAACTGGCATCAGGCTGCCTGAGCTTCAGCGGCACCAAGCATTCGGCCGTTTTCGAAATAGCATTCAGCATTTTTCGATCCCAGAACGCTTGGATGCAGCTGAGGAATCGGTCCGGTTTATCTATGAAGTGATCGACCCTTTCATCCAGCAGTGTTGGGGCCTACACGCGGTCGATTACAACGAGGATACCGAGCCTCATGTATATATCGTCGCGAATCTAATCAGACGCGGAATATTTTTCTCTGTGTCACCGGGTGTCGTGGAACACCTCGAATGGACTGAATTGGATTGGCCAGAAAACCAAACAAGCTATCGTCGTGAGATGGAAGCTCGGTTCAAAAAAGCCAGACTGAGTGGCTTGGAGGAAAAGTCTCCGACAGCATAGCTTTTGACTCAATCCCCCATCTTCAGCGCCTGGATAAACGCCTCCTGCGGGATATCCACCTTGCCGAACTGCCGCATCCGCTTCTTGCCCTCTTTCTGCTTGTCGAGCAGCTTGCGCTTGCGCGAGACGTCACCGCCGTAGCATTTGGCGGTGACGTCCTTGCGCAGCGCCGAAATGGTCTCGCGGGCGATGACCTTGCCGCCGATCGCGGCCTGGATCGGGATCTTGAACAGGTGGTGCGGGATCAGCTCCTTCAGCTTCTCGCACATCTGGCGGCCGCGCTTTTCCGCCGCCGTACGGTGGACCAGCATCGACAGCGCGTCGACCGGCTCCTCGTTGACCAGGATCGACATCTTCACCAGGTCGCCTTCCTTGTAGTCGGTCAGGTGATAGTCGAAGGAGGCGTAGCCCTTGGAGATCGACTTTAGGCGATCATAGAAGTCGAACACGACTTCATTGAGCGGCAGATCGTAGGTCAGCATAGCGCGCTTGCCGACATAGGACAGGTCGGCCTGAATGCCGCGCCGGTCCTGGCAGAGTTTCAGGATGCCGCCGAGATACTCGTCCGGCGTTAGGATCGTGGCGCGGATCCACGGCTCCTCGATCGCCTGGATTTTGACCACGTCGGGCATGTCGGCCGGGTTGTGCAGTTCCTTCATCGTGCCGTCGTTCAACAGCAGCCGGTAGACGACGCTAGGTGCGGTGGCGATGAGGTCGAGGTTGAACTCGCGCTCCAGCCGTTCCTGGATGATTTCGAGGTGCAGCAAGCCAAGAAAGCCGCAGCGATAGCCGAAGCCGAGCGCAGCACTTGTTTCCATTTCAAAGGAGAAAGAAGCGTCGTTGAGGCGCAGCTTGCCGACCGCGGCGCGCAAATCCTCGAAATCGGCGGCGTCGACCGGGAACAGGCCACAGAACACCACCGGCTGCGCCGGCTTGAAGCCGGGCAGAGCTTTTGCCGTCTGGCGCTTGTCCTCGGTGATGGTGTCGCCGACGCGGGTATCGGCGACTTCCTTGATCGAGCCGGTGAAGAAGCCGAACTCGCCGGGCCCGAGCTCGTCGACATTGATGCGGGCAGGCGTGAAGACGCCGGTGCGCTCGACCAGGTACTTGGCGCCGGTGCCCATCATACGGATGGTCTGGCCCTTCTTCAGCACGCCGTCGATGATGCGAACCAGCACGATGACGCCGAGATAGGCGTCGTACCAGCTGTCGACCAGCATCGCCTTCAGCGGCGCCGCGATGTCGCCCTCGCGCGGCGGCGGCAGATCATTGACGATCGCCTCCAGCACGTCGGGAATGCCGAGCCCGGTCTTGGCCGAGATCAGCACGGCGTTGGAGGCGTCGATGCCGATCACCTCCTCGACCTGCTCGCGGATGCGCTCGGGCTCGGCCGCCGGAAGGTCGACCTTGTTCAGCACCACGACGATCTCATGGTTGTTGTCGATGGCCTGGTAGACATTGGCCAGCGTCTGCGCCTCGACGCCTTGAGAGGCGTCGACGACCAGCAGCGAGCCCTCGCAGGCGGCCAGCGAGCGTGAGACTTCATAGGCGAAATCGACATGGCCGGGCGTGTCGATCAGGTTGAGGATATAATCCTCGCCATTCCTGGCGCGGTATTTCAACCGAACGGTCTGCGCCTTGATGGTGATGCCGCGCTCGCGCTCGATGTCCATCGAGTCCAGCACCTGCTCCTTCATGTCGCGCAGCTCCAGCCCGCCGGTGGACTGGATCAGCCGGTCGGCAAGCGTGGATTTGCCATGGTCGATATGGGCGACGATGGAGAAATTGCGGATGTTCTTGATCGGCGTGGTCATGTCGCGCGCTTTAGCAGGGGCAGCTTGTCCGGGCAAGCGGCGGCGGGCGCGGCGCATAAGCCTGCGGGCGCAAAGCCGTTAAACTTTGATCCATCAGATTAGAGCATAGTTCGCGCCCTGCGTGACAGGCCACGACCTGTCACCGTTTGGGGGGCCAAGCAATGCCACAATCTGGACGTCATTTTCTCAATTCCGAGAGCGGCTCCTTAGCGCCGATACTCGCCATTTTGCTGATCCCGATGACGGCCGCGTTGGGCTTTTCAATCGACTACAACTCGGCCGTTGCGACCAGGGCATCGATGCAGAATGCGCTCGATGCCGCGACGCTGTCGATCACGACACTGCCAACCAGCACGTCACTGGCGGACCGTCAGGTGAAACTGCAGGAGTCGTTTACCGCCAATAGCGGGCAAGGCACCGCCAAGCTCGATAGCTTCGTCGTCGCCGCCGACGGCACCGCCAGCATCGATGCTTCGGCCAAGTTTGCCATGCCTACGAACTTCATGCAGATCGCCCATGTCGACACGGTGCAGATCGGCGTCGCGTCGGCAGTGCGCAAGCGGCCGGCGCTGGTGCAGACCACGTTCAAGGTCGACAAGGTGTCGGGCCATTGGAACAAGACAATGACGCTCTACGGCACGAAATTCACCGAGACGGCGATCAATCCGTTGATGAAGATCACCTATGTCTACAACAACTTTGGTGATCCGAAAGGCTACGGCACGTCCACCGTGTACACGGTCAACGGAGCGACGAGCACGAAGGTCCAGGAACAGAAATGCACGACCAAGACGGTGCAGAATTTTAACGGCCTGCCTACCGGCGCGATTACACAGACGAGCGGCAACAAGAAATACCTGACCACCTGCACCAACACCATGACCCCCGCGAACGGCGCCGGCGCGGTGATCGACGTCAGCCTGATGGATGTGCTGTATCTGCAGATGGATGTGCCATCGGCCCAAACACCCAAGCTCAAGTCGAACGACGCGAACACATCGAACCGGTTGTACATCGATGGCGTTGAAGTCGCGAACGGCAAACTGGTGGACATCTTCACCGCCGTGCCGTGCGGCCAACCCAGCAAGCAGGCCTGGGAGGATGGCGGAACGACTGTACCGGCCCCGGTGTCCAACGCCGACTTTTTCTACACCGTGACCGGCAAGTGCGACTTCAATCAGCGGCCTTCGCAAACAGTGCTTACACAATAGGCTGGCCAGCTGCGGCGGGCGCCTCGGCAAGGGCCAGGAATGCATCCCAGCGCCGCCGAAGGGCGGCGTTGCTATTTGTGCTGGTTGATCCGACAGCGGTAAGACTGCGGTGCGAGATCGCTTGCTGATCGGCGGTGCATAGCCGGCCATTTTCTGATCTCGGTCCGCTGTCGATAAATGACCACACAGCTATGCAAGGCTCGCATCCTTCCGAATTCACGAAGGGACAAACCAATGGCGAGCAAACTGGTTTGGGGCATTCTCGGTGGGGTAGTGCTAGGCGCCGCGGTCGGCAATTTGGGCGGCAACACCGGGATCTGGATTGCCGTTTGCATTGCGGTCGGTGCCGCCGCGGCCGGCCTATGGCATTACATGGAAACGCGGCGCCAGGGCTGAGCGCAGCCAGCCACCATTTTGCTGCAGGCCAACGTGACTAGGTGAACGATCACGAAGCGGTGATGGCTGTAACGAACCGCACCGCGGCGGCGAAGTGTGGACATGACCGGCGCTCCACGCCCGTCGCAGCGGAGGACAGCCGATGACTGGATCAAAAGCCAAACGCAGCAGGAACGCGACGCATGCGGCCGCGGCGGCGCTGTTTTCGGCGACGATGCCGATGCGGCCGGCGCCTACGCACGGCAATGTGAAACGCCGGCGAACCCAAATGTTCTATAGTCAAAACACCATCATGGGAGATCAGACATGACCGGTATTCGAAAACCCGTTTCGAGGTGGTCGATGAACTTCGCCAGGGGCGCGCTTGCGGCGCTGATGCTCGCAGCGGCCGGCGCCGTCTTGTGGCAGACGCCGGCAATCTCGGCCGAGGCGGCGGTGGTGATCCCGCCACCCGCGATGGACGAGAAACCCGCCGCCGGCACCGCCAAGGCGGTCTTCGCCGGCGGCTGCTTCTGGGGCGTGCAAGGCGTGTTCCAGCACGTCAAGGGCGTGACCAGCGCCGTCTCCGGCTATGCCGGTGGGACCGAGGACACCGCCGACTACGAGACGGTCGGCACCGGCCGGACCGGGCACGCCGAAGCCGTCGAGATCACCTATGAGCCTTCCAAGATTACATACGGCCAGTTGCTGCAGGTGTATTTCTCGGTCGCGCACAACCCGACACAGCTGAACTACCAGGGTCCGGACCGCGGCTCCCAGTACCGTTCGACGATCTTTGCCGAAAACGACGCCCAGAAGAAGATCGCCGAGAGCTACATCGCCCAGCTCGACAAGGCCAAGGTGTTTCCAGAGCCAATCGTGACCACGCTGGAGACCGGAAAGACGTTCTATCCGGCCGAAGACTATCACCAGGATTTTTTGACGCTGAACCCGACCTATCCCTACATCGTCTACAACGACCTGCCCAAGGTCGAGAATTTGAAGACGCTATTCCCCAATCTTTACAGCGACAAGCCGGTGCTGGTGCTGGCCGCCAACAAGAGCTGATCTTTTACTGGCCAGGCGGGCGGCGACGCCCGCCCGTAGCCATCAAACGTTGGCGGGACAGCGCCCCCCTCTGTCCTGCCGGACATCTCCCCCACAAGGGGGGAGATTGGCAGCTTTTGCCATCCCGCCTTTCCTCACGTTGGAGATTGGCGAAGGCCGAGGTGACATCCAATCTCCCCCCTTGTGGGGGAGATGGCCGGCAGGCCAGAGGGGGGCGTGAAGGATCGCCGGCGTTGCTGTGCAGCGGTTCTTGTCTTTATGCCACGTCGTTGTCCCAAAACCGCTGCGCACTTTTGGGCGACATGGATTATTACACGCCCAGAAACTGCCTGAGCTCCGGCGTCCTCGGGTTGGCGAAGACGTCCTCGGGGGCGCCGATCTCGTGGACGCGGCCCTGATGCATGAAGACGACACGCGAGCAGACGTCGCGGGCGAAGCGCATCTCGTGGGTGACCATCACCAGCGTCATGCCTTCCGCGGCCAATTCCCTCACGACCGCCAGCACCTCGGCGACGAGTTCGGGATCGAGCGCCGAGGTGATCTCGTCGCACAGCAGCGCGATGGGCTGCATGGCGAGCGCCCGGGCGATGGCCACGCGCTGCTGCTGGCCGCCGGACAATTCATCCGGCAATGCGTCGAACTTGTGGACGAGACCGACGCGTTCGAGCATTTTTCGCGCGACCGCTTCGGCGTCCTTTCTCGGCGTCTTCTTCACCACCATCTGCGACAGCATGACATTGCCGCCGGCCGTGAAGTGCGGAAACAGGTTGAATTGCTGAAAAATCATGCCGACCTTCAGGCGCAGCGCCTTGAGGTGAACCTCGTCGGGCAGGAACTGGGCGCCGGCGACGACGATCGAGCCTTCATCGATGGTCTCCAGCCCGTTGATGCAGCGCAGCAGCGTCGACTTGCCGGAACCGCTCTTGCCGATGATGGCGACGACCTCGCCCGGCGCGATGTCGATGGAAATCCCCTTCAGCACCTCATTGTCGCCGAAGCGCTTCTTCACCTCAGTGATTGCGATGAGCGACATTGAGCTTCCTTTCCAGGAGCTGGCTGGATTTCGACAGCGGCCAGCACAAAGAAAAATAGATGAGCGCGACCAGGCCATAGACGGTGAACGGCTGGAACGTCGCGTTGGTGACGATCGAACCGGCCTTCGACAATTCGACAAAGCCGATGATGGAGGTGAGCGCGGTGCCTTTCACCACCTGCACCGAGAAGCCGACGGTCGGCGGCACCGCCACTTTCAGCGCCTGCGGCAGTATGACGTAGCGCATCTGCTGGAGATAACCCATGCCGAGGCTGGCGGATGCCTCCCATTGACCCTTGGCGATGCTCTCGACGCAGCCGCGCCAGATCTCGGCGAGGAAGGCGGCGGTCCATAGGATGAGCGCGACACAAGCGGCAAGCCACGCGGGAACGTCGATGCCGAACAGGCCAAGGCCGAAGAAAGCGAGAAAGAGCTGCATCAGGAGCGGCGTGCCCTGGAACAGCTGGATATAGCCGCGTGACAGAAGCCGCAGCCAATGCCGGCCGCCGATGCGCAGGAAAAGCAGGGCCGCGCCAACGATGCCGCCGCCGATGAAGGAGACCAGCGAAAGGACAACCGTCCAGCGGGCAGCCAGAAGCAGATTGCGCAGGATGTCCCAGAAGCTGAACTCGGTCATGGCGCCTGTCTCATCGCGACGCCTTCCTTGGAAACAGCATCCAGCCCAGGCCGGCCAGCAGCTGGCGCAGCAGGATCGCGAGGGCCAGGTAGATCAAGGTGGAGACGATGTAGGTTTCGAAGGCCCTGAAATTGCGCGACTGGATAAAGTTGGCGGCGAAGGTCAGGTCCTCGGCGGCAATCTGCGAAACGACGGCCGAACCCAGCATGACGATCACGATCTGCGACGACAGCGCAAGCCAGATGCGCTGCAGCGCTGGAACCAGAACCACATACCAGAAGCTCTGGAACGGGGTCATGGCGAGGCTGGCGCCGGCTTCGAACTGGCCGCGTGGCGTGGCCTGGATGCCGGCGCGGATGATCTCGCAGCTGTAGGCGCCGAGATTGACGATCATGGCGAGGTTGGCCGCGCTCAGTTCCGACATCCTGATGCCAAGCGACGGCAGCCCGAAGAAGATGAAGAACAGCTGGATGAGGAAGGGCGTGTTGCGGATCAGCTCGACATAGGTCGCGACGACGGGTTTTAGCCATTTCGGCCCCAGCGCCCGCACCCAGGCGCAAGCAATGCCCAATGCCACGCCGAACACCGCGCCGATCAGGATGAGCTGCACGGTAATCCGGATGCCCTTGAGCAGCACCGGCAGAGAACCGATCAGCCAGCCGAAGTCGAACTGATAGGTCATGGCTTGCTGCCTGGCCTAAACCACGCGCGGCGGGCGGCGATCACAGGTCAGCCGGCAGGTCCACCTTCAGCCATTTTTGCGAAATCGCGTTGAGGGCGCCATCGGACCTGGCGGCGGCAATGATGCCGTTGACCTTGGCCATCAACGCCGGCTCCTCCTTGTTCATGCCGATGTAGCAAGGCGAGTTCTTGATCAGGAACTTGAGCTCCGGCCGCTTGGGCGGGTTCTTTTCAAGGATGGCGGCGGCGACGACATTCCCGGTGGCGATCACCTCGACCTGGCCCGAAAGGAAAGCGGAAATAGTGCCGTTATTGTCCTCGTAGCGCTTGATCTCGACGCTCGCCGGCACGACTTTGGTCAGTTCGAGGTCTTCGATCGCGCCGCGGGTGACGCCAACGGTCTTGCCGGCGAGATCTTCCGCCTTCGCGACCGCGACGTCCGCCGGAGCGAACACGCCGTTGTAGAAGGGGCGTAGGCTTCCGAGAAGTCGATGACCTTCTCGCGATCGGGATTCTTGCCGAGGCTGGAGATGACCAGATCGACCTTGTTGGTCTGAAGATAGGGAATGCGGTTGGCGCTGGTGACCGGGACGATCTCGACCTTGGCGCCGAGTTTTTCGCCAATCAGATTGGCGATATCGATGTCGTAGCCTTGCGGCGTCATGTCGGCGCCGACACTGCCGAAGGGCGGAAAATCCTGTGGCACGGCAATGCGGATGGTGCCCCGTGCGCCGATGTCGCTCAAAGCATCAGCCCGCGCCTGCGGGAACGGAGCCATGGCCATTCCAGCCACGGCGGCGAGGGCCAGCATGCACACATTGCGACGGTTCATTATTTTTCCCTTTGACTGAACGAAAACGATTTGTCGTCAGGGCAAAGCAACAGACATGCCAAACCATCGAAATCAGCGAGAACCGCGCTTTCCCAATAGGATCCGGAAGACCTGCTTCACGATCCAATGCCGCCCGACTGGCAGGCTGCCTAAATATTGTGCAGTGCGGCGGTTGCCTGTCACTCGTAGGTCAGATCCGTCGCCTTGCCGCCGAAGACGCGGTAGGCATAAAACGAATAGAAAATGATGATCGGCAGCACGACCACCGTGCCGGCCAGGATGATGGCGAGGCTCTCGGGCGCGGACGCCGCCTGCCAGATGGTCAGCCTGTCTGGCACGACGAAGGGATAGAACGACCAGGCGAGCCCGGCAAAGCCCAGCGTGAAGATGGCGGCCAGTGTCAAGAACGGCGTCAGCGCATGGCGGTCGTCCGCCTTAGGCAAATGGAAGGTCTGCCGCCACAGCCACGCGAACAGCACCGCCGACAGGATCGGCAGCGGCGACAGATAGAGCATGGCGGGCCAGACGAACCATTTGTCGAAGATGCGCGGACTGGCGAGCGGCGTGGCCAGCGAAACGGCGACCATGCCGAGCGCGGTCAGCACCAGCGCCCGGCGCAGCCAGAGCACCGCCTTCTTCTGCAATTCGCCTTCCGTCTTGTAGATGACCCAGGCCGCGCCCATCGCCGCATAGGCGGCGGCAAGGCAGAGCGCCACCAGCGCGCCGAAGGCCATGCCGCCGAGGCCGACATCCAGGCCGAGCACATAGATCCCCAGCATGTAGCCCTGCGCCAGGGAGGCGATGACCGAGCCCAGGAAGAAGATGCGGTTCCAGCGATGCTTCCGGCCGGCCGGCACCTTGGCACGGAAATCGAAGGCAACGCCGCGCAGGATCAGGCCGACAAGGAGCAGGAAGACCGGAATGTAGAGCGCGGTGAGGATGGTGCCGTGCGCCAGCGGGAAGGCGACCAGCAACAGGCCGACGGCTAGCACCAGCCACGTCTCGTTGGCGTCCCAGAACGGGCCTATTGCCGCGATCATCGTGTCCCGCTCGGCGTCCTCAGCCGCCGCGAACAAGATGCCGATGCCGAGATCGAAGCCGTCGAGGATGACGTAGATCAGGATGGCAAGGCCCATCAGGCCGGCGAAGATGAGGGGGAGCAATGTCGGCCAGTCGAGGGTCATCAGCATGCTCCTATTTCGCCGCCGGCTGCGACAGCGGCGCGTCGAGAACGCCCGGCAGCGGCGAGGTATCGCCGTCCTTCGCCGCCTTCAGCGCCAGATAGACCAGCACGCCGAGATAGGCGATCAGAAGCAGTGCGTAGAGGATGAGATAGACCGCAAGCGACAGCGCGACCTGGCTGCCGGCGACCGGGCCGACGGCATCGACGGTCTTGAGCACGCCCGTGACCAACCAGGGTTGGCGGCCGATCTCGGTGGTGTACCAGCCGGCCAGCGTGGCCAGCCAGCCGGACAGCGCCATCGGCACCATCACCAGGGCCAGCGATTTCGGCAGGCTGTGGCGTCGCTTCAGGAAAAAGGCGGCCGACCAGGAGACGACGAGCATCAGGACCCCGGTGCCGACCATGATGCGAAAAGCCCAGAACACCGGGAAGACCGGCGGGTGGTTGCCGACATAGTCGTTCAGCCCCGGCACGACGCCGCTGGCGCTGTGCCTGAGGATGAGGCTGGCGCCGTCGGGGATGGCGACTTCGAATTTGTTCTCCCTTGCCGCCTCGTCGGGAAGCGCAAAAAGGACCAGCGGCACGTTGGGGCCGGTGTTCCAATTGGCCTCCATGGCGGCGATCTTCTGCGGCTGATGCTCGAGCGTGTTGAGGCCATGCTGGTCGCCGGCGAAGATCTGAACGGGGATCAGGATCGCCGCGGTGAAGACACCGGTGCGCAATGCATTCCACATCGATTCCGAGCGGTCGCCATAGAGATAGCGCAGCGCTGACAGGCCGGCGATCAGGAACGAAACCGTCAGGCCGGAGGCAAGCAGCATGTGGACGAGCCGATAGGGCATCGACGGGTTGAAGACGATCGCCCACCAGTCGGTAGCGTGGGCTACGCCGTTGCGCATCTCAAAGCCGACCGGCGTCTGCATCCAGGAATTGAGCGCGATGATCCAGAAGGCCGACAGGGTGGTGCCGCCGGCCACCAGCACGGTTGCCAGCGTGTGGATGCTGTTGGAGACGCGGCGGAAGCCGAACAGCATGATGCCGAGGAACGCCGCCTCGAGGAAGAAGGCGGTGAGGATCTCATAGGCGAGCAACGGGCCGGCTATGTTGCCGACGGTCTCCATGTAACCCGGCCAGTTGGTGCCGAACTGGAAGCTCATGGTGACGCCCGAAACCACGCCCATGGCAAACGACAGCGCGAACACCTTGACCCAGGTGAAATAGGCGCGCATCCAGGCGGTATCGCCTGTGGCGTTGTAGCGAAGCTTGAAGAACAGCAGCACCCAGCCAAGCGCGATGGTGATAGCCGGAAACAGGATATGGAACGAGATGTTCGCGCCGAACTGGATGCGCGAAAGGATGAGCGGGTCCATGGTGGGCTCCGGCTGCTGCTATGTCAGGGAAGATAGGCCGGATGCGCCACGCGGTCAAAGCGGCGTGGCGTCACGCGAGGCGGAACGCCGCAGGACTGCGGCAGCGGTGGATGCGTCGTCGCATGCCGATGTCCAGAACTGTCAGGAGTGCCATTGACTTCCGGCTGCACGCACCGACATTCAGCGGATTGAATCAACAGACCTCCTTTCAAGCAGCCGTTTTTCAGCCATGCCACCGATCATTTCCATTTCCGGGGTCACCAAGACCTACGCCACCGGTTTCAAGGCGCTGAAGGAGATCAACCTCGATATCGAGCGCGGCGAGATTTTTGCGCTGCTCGGGCCGAACGGCGCCGGCAAGACGACGCTGATCTCGATCGTCTGCGGTATCGTCAACCGCTCGTCGGGCACGGTCACCGTGGACGGCCACGATATCAACCGGGATTATCGCGCCGCACGCAGCCTCATCGGGCTGGTGCCGCAGGAACTGACCATCGACGCGTTCGAGAGCGTTTGGGCGACCGTCAACTACAGCCGCGGCCTGTTCGGCAAGCCGGCCGACCACGCCTTCGTTGAGAAAGTGCTGCGCGACCTGTCGTTATGGGACAAGAAGGACGCCAAGGCGATCACCTTGTCCGGCGGCATGAAGCGGCGGCTGATGATCGCCAAGGCGCTGTCGCACGAACCGAGGGTGCTGTTCCTCGACGAGCCGACCGCCGGCGTCGACGTCGAGCTGCGTCAGGACATGTGGGCGATGGTGCGCCGGCTGCGCGAGGATGGCGTCACCATCATCCTGACCACGCACTATATCGAGGAAGCCGAAGCGATGGCCGATCGCGTCGGCGTCATCAATCGCGGCGAGATCGTGCTGGTCGAGGACAAGGTGCAACTGATGCGCACGCTCGGCCGCAAACGGCTGTTGCTGGAACTGCGTAGTCCGCTCGCCACCATACCCGAGACGTTTTCGCGCTACGCGCTGGAGCTTTCGCCGGACGGTAATCAACTGACTTACACCTATGACAACCAGAGCGAACGGCCGGGCGTCGCCTCGCTGCTCCGCGACCTTGAGACGGCCGGCATCCAGTTCCGCGATATCGACACGCAAAACAGCTCGCTCGAGGAGATCTTCGTCAATCTGGTGAGGAAGGACGCATGAACCTGCGAGCAGTCTGGGCGATCTACAAGATGGAGATGGCGCGCGCCTTTCGGACGGTGCTGCAGAGCATCGTCTCGCCGGTCATCTCGACATCGCTCTATTTCGTCGTCTTCGGCTCGGCCATCGGCTCGCGCATCACCGAGATCGACGGCATCAGCTACGGCGCCTTCATCGTGCCGGGGCTGATCATGCTGTCGCTGCTGACCCAGTCGATCTCCAACGCCTCCTTCGCCATCTATTTCCCGAAATTCGTCGGCTCGATCTACGAATTGCTGTCGGCGCCGGTGTCCTATCTGGAGATCATCATCGCCTATGTCGGGGGTGCGGCGACCAAGTCGATCATACTCGGCCTGATCATCCTGGCGACCGCGTCGCTGTTCGTGCCGCTGACCATCGAGCATCCGTTCTGGATGCTCTGCTTCCTGGTGCTGACGTCGGTGACCTTCAGCCTGTTCGGGTTCATCATCGGCATCTGGGCGAGAAGCTTCGAGCAGCTGCAGCTGGTGCCGCTGCTGATCATCACGCCGCTTACGTTCCTTGGCGGAAGCTTCTATTCGATCGACATGCTGCCTGGCATCTGGCGCACGGTGACGCTGTTCAACCCTGTTCTCTATCTGGTCAGCGGCTTTCGCTGGAGTTTCTACGGCAAGTCCGACGTCTCGATCGGCATCAGCCTCGGCATGACCGTCGTTTTCCTGCTTATCTGCATAGCGATCGTCGCGTGGATCTTCCGGACCGGCTACCGGCTGCGGAACTGACCGGCCTACAGCACGCTGAGCAATCGGACACAGAAACATGAAAGAAGGGCTTCGGTCGCGCCGAAACCCCTTCCTCACGATTTATCGACGTGGAACCCTGCAGCGGGATGAGCTTAGACCGCGATCTTGCCACCGCCCTGTCTGGTGATGGCGACGACCGACGGCCGCACCGGCATATCGGGCTTGAAGTCGGGCCAGCGGGTCGATGGGTCCTCATAGTAGGAGGGACGGCCAAAAGCCTCCCAGTCCTCGCCGCCGTCGGCCGGATGCTGAACCGCGACGAAGGCGGTCTGGTCGTCGGGCGTGAACAGCGGGCCGCACATTTCGGCGCCGATCGGCACGCGGAAGAACAGTTTCGAGGTCGCCCGCGCCTCGCCTTCGGTGTCGACCGCCCACAGGCCATCGGTGCGGCCGGTGGCCTTCGGGCCCTGGCCGTCGGTCGAGACCCAAAGCCGGCCGGCCGCATCGATGGCGCAATTGTCCGGCATGCCAAACCAGCCATTGGCGGTCGTTGCGGTCGAGAAGGTGGCGCCGACTTCGGCCACGGCGGGATCGCCGCATTTCAACAGCACTTCCCACTTGCCCTTGGCGGCAGTGAAATCGCCACCGTCCTCGACGATCTCGATGATATGGCCGAAGGCGTTTTCGGCGCGCGGGTTGGCGGCATCGACCTGGTCCGTCTTGCGTTTAGAATTGTTGGTCAACATGACATAGACTTTGCCAGTCGTCGGATTGGGCTGGATGTCCTCCGGGCGGTCCATCTTGGTGGCGACGAGCAGGTCGGCGGCACGGCGCGTCTCGATGAGCACGTCGGCTTGGCTGGCAAAGCCGTTCTCCGCCGTGAGCGGGCCCTGGCCGAAGACGATGGGACGCCATTCGATCGAACCGTCCTCGGCGAATTTGGCGACATAGAGCGTGCCGTCGTCGAGAAGATCCATGTTGGCGGCGCGGTCCTCGGCATTGAACTTACCGGCCGTGACGAATTTATAGACATAGTCGAAGCGCTCGTCGTCGCCGAGATAGAAGACGACACGGCCATCCTTGGCGACGATCGATTCAGCGCCCTCATGCTTGAAGCGGCCCATGGCAGTGCGCTTCCTTGGCACCGAGGTCGGATCGTTGACGTCGACCTCGACGATCCAGCCGAAGCGATTCGGCTCGTTCGGCTCCTTGCCGATGTCGAAGCGGTCGTAGTGCGCCGCCCATTCATAGGCGCCTTCGGGAATACCCAGGCGCTTGTAGTTGGCGGCTTCCTTGTGGCCATCCGGCAACTCGCCCGAGAAATAGCCGTGTATGTTTTCCTCGGCCAGGACGTAGGTGCCCCAGGGCGTGACGCCGCCGGCACAATTGTTGACGGTGCCGAAGACCTTCGTGCCGGTCGGATCGGCACTGGTCTTGACCCGGTCGTGGCCGGCGACGGGGCCGGACAGTGCCATCTCGGTGTTGGCGGTGATGCGGCGATTGAGCTTGCCGTCGCGCACCACCTGCCATTTGCCTGATACCTTGCGGATTTCGACGATGGTGCCGCCATGCGCGGCCATCTCAATATCGACCTGTTCCTTGCTCAGCGGCGCCTGCTTGGCCTCGCCATCGACGATGGTGACAAGGCCCGGGAACATCAGATGCGGGTTGGTGTACTCGTGGTTGACCACCAGCAGGCCATGCTCGGCCGAGCCGTCGATCGGGATATAGCCGACATAGTCGTTATTGTAGCCAAACTGTCTTTCCTGGGCCTGCGCCGACTGTTTTGTCGGATCGAATTCCGGCGAATCGACAAACAGCGGATCGCCCCAGCGCAACAGCACGTCGGCGTCGTAACCGGCGGCGACATGGTGCTTGTCGTCGACGCCTGCCTCAACCTCGGCGAAGGTGAAGGCCGATCCGCCGTTAGCGCGGGCATCGTCGGCGAGGATCAGCGCCAGCGGGCTGACGGTAGCAGCGATGGCGGTTGCCGCGAGCGATCCCTGCAGGAAACCACGGCGCGAGAAGCGCGCGGCGATGATCTCGCCCATCGTCTGGTTGGCTGTGGGATTGGCTCCTGGCCCATCGTTTTCCTCAAGCAAGCTGGTGCGGAAATGGGCGTTTGGAGAAAGATGTCCGGTCGAGCGATGTTCAGTCATGGGGGCTTGCCTCTGGCTTCTTGGGATGGCTGGAGCGTGTTGCTTGACTGACCGCGTATCGCCGGGAGATCACAGTTTGATGACGTTGCCGGCCAATTTCCAGCCCCGATTTCGTGTCCAGGATCAGTCCCGCTTGACCGCGACCGGCGCTTCGGAAACAAGATCCGCGGCAGGCGCGGAAGCACCGCTTCGAGAGGGACAAAAAGTGAGTTTTTGGGGACTGGGGCAGCTCGGCATTTCAACGGTGATCTTCCTGCTGGCGGCGACGGCGGCGAAGCAATGGGGACTGGCGCCTAGCCTCGGCAAGATCGTTTTGACGCTGGCGCTCTATTCGGCGGGCAATCTGATCATGCTGAGGCTGATCCGTGAATTCGGCATGTCGGTGTCGTTCAGCCTGTCGGCGGTGATCCAGCTGGTGTCGGTGAACGTGGTGGCCCTGGTGTTCTTCGGCGAGCGCGTCAATGCGTTGCAGGCCACCGGCATCGTGCTCGCCGTCGCAGCTGTGGCGCTGATCACACTCGGGCCCTATCTGCAAAGGCCGTAACTGCGAGGGCCGATGAAGAATACCGCAAGCAAGCTGCTCAACTGGATCGAATTCCCGGTGCTGCTGGCCGGACTGGTCATCGCTGGCGGACTGTGGGGGTTCGAGGAACTGATGGAGGTGGCGCGAGACACTACGCCGCACGCCTTCGACACAGAAATCCTGCTCGCCTTCCGTGAAGCTGGCCAGCCCGACAATCCGATCGGACCTCTGTGGCTTGAAGGGGCGATGCGCGACATCACCAGCCTCGGCAGCGCCAGCGTGCTCGTGCTGATGACGGCGGCGGTGATTGTCTATCTGCTGCTGATCCACAGGCCGGGACCAGCGTTTCTCGTTTTCGTAGCAGTGGCGGGCGGGCAGGCCCTGTCGAGCACGCTGAAGCTCGGAATCGACCGGCCGCGCCCCGATCTGGTCTCGCATCTCGCCGACGTGGCATCGCTTTCGTTTCCGAGCGGCCACGCGATGCTGTCGGCGGTGACATATTTGACGCTGGGCAGCATGGCGTCGCGCTTCCTGCCTGGGCGAACGACCAAGATCTATGTGCTGGCACTGGCGGTGCTGACGACCCTGCTGGTCGGCATCAGCCGCGTCTATCTCGGCGTTCATTGGCCATCCGACGTGCTGGCCGGCTGGTGCGCCGGCTTCGCCTGGGCGATGCTGTGCTGGCTGGCCGCATGGGCGCTACAGCGATGGCGCGGGCAGACCGTCGGCGGCTGAACCGGCTGGTCAGACGGCGCTGTGTCGGTCGGCGCGCGGTCAAATCAGCGTGTTGACGATCTTAAGCCCGCAACCTGCCAGCAGGAAAACTGTCGACACACCACGCGTAGCGCGCGGGGCTCCCCAGGACGCAAGCGCCCGTGCACGCCTGACACATGCATTATGATGGTTGAACCATCATAATGACGGTATTATACATATGGCGCAGACTCAGACAGGGGTTTTAACCGATGATCACTGCCGCGCAGATGCGCGCCGCAAGGGCGCTGGCCGGCATCGATCAGAAGACGCTCGCCGAGCGCGCCGGAGTATCGCTTCCAACCATTCAGCGCATGGAAGCGAGCGACGGCGTGGTCAGGGGCGTGGTCGACACGCTGATGAAGGTCATCCAGGCCCTCGATGAGGCCGGCGTGGAACTGATCGGCGAGAACCAGGCCAGCGAACGCGGCGGCAGGGGCGTGCGCCTCAAGCCGGCCGTACCGCAGAACCCGCCAGGATGAGCCGATAAAAGTCGCGACGGCGACCGCCGACAGTCCTGCTGACGGATCTCGCCGCCTTGGTTTTTATGCATGTCGTTGCCCCACTTTTGGGCGCATGCATCAGGAGCGGAAGGCAGTCCATGGATCGAACCCGACGGGCAATTCATCAACCGGCCCAAAGTCCGGCAAAGCCGACATTTTCCGAACTGTTCACGCCGAAGCTGGTGACGGTGCTGCGCGAGGGCTACACACCAGAGCATTTCAAGGCCGATGCCATCGCCGGCCTGACTGTGGCCATCGTGGCGCTGCCGCTGTCGATGGCGATCGCGATCGCATCGGGCGTGACGCCGGAGCGCGGGCTCTACACCTCCATCATCGGCGGCTTCCTCGTCTCGGCGCTCGGCGGCAGCCGCTTCCAGATCGGCGGACCGGCCGGCGCCTTCATCGTGCTGGTGGCGGCAACGGTGACGCGGGTCGGTGTCGACGGGTTGCTGCTGGCGACGATGATGGCCGGCATCTTTCTGCTCGCCATCGGCTATCTCAGGCTTGGCACCTACATCAAATTCATTCCCTACCCAGTGACCGTCGGCTTCACCGCCGGCATCGCCGTCATCATCTTCTCCGGCCAGATCGTCGAGTTGTTCGGGCTGAAGCTCGCCGGCATAGAACCTGGACCGTTGATGCCGAAGCTGATGGCGATCGGCGAGGCAGCCGGCACGATCAATCTCGCCGCCACCTCCGTGGCCGTACTGACCATCGTCGCCATTGCCCTGATGAAGCGGTGGCGGCCGAAATGGCCCGCCATGCTGATCGCCATCGGTCTGGCGTCGCTTGTCGCGGCGCTGTTCTCGCTGCCTGCCGAAACGATCGGCACGCGCTTCGGCGGCATTCCGCGCAGCCTGCAAATGCCGGCCTTTCCGCCGATCAGCTTCGGCAGGGTAATCGGCATCCTGCCGGACGCCATAGCCTTTGCGCTGCTCGGCGCGATTGAATCGCTGCTGTCGGCCGTCGTCGCCGACGGCATGACAGGAAGGCGGCACCGCTCCAATTGCGAACTCGTGGCGCAGGGCTTTGCCAACATCGCGTCCGCCCTGTTCGGCGGCATCTGCACCACCGGCACCATCGCCCGTACGGCCACCAATGTGCGGGCCGGCGCGCATGGACCGGTTTCGGGCATGATCCACTCGGCCCTTCTGCTTGCCCTGATGCTGGTCGCGGCGCCGCTGGCCAGCTACATCCCGCTTGCAGCCCTTGCCGGCGTGCTGGCGGTGGTGTGCTGGAACATGTTCGAGAAGCAGGCCTTTGCCACGTTGCTGCGTGCCTCGCGCGGCGACGCGCTGGTGCTGATGGCGACCTTCCTGATCGTCATCTTCCGCGACCTCACCGAAGGCATCGTCGTCGGCTTCGCGCTGGGCTCGATCCTGTTCATCGACCGCATGGCCAAGAGCATTGCGGTTGAGCCGGACCAGAGACTGGTGCAGGACGATGTCGCCGACAGAACCGGCGCCGCCAACGCATACGATTCCGGCGAAGCGAGCGATGCCGATACCGTCGTCTACCGGATTTCGGGCGCCTTCTTCTTCGGTGCCGCCTCGACCGTCGCCACGGTGCTGGACCGCATCGCCGACCAGCGCAAGAACTTCATCCTCGACTGCTCGGCGGTGCCGTTCTTCGATTCGACCGCGGCCAACGTCATCGAGGGCGCTGCCCACAAGGCGAGGCGCGCCGGCGTGCGCTTCATCATATCAGGCGCTTCGCCGCAGACACGTCGCATGCTGATCAACCACGGCGTCAAACGGCCGCTGGTGACATACGCCGCCTCGATCAGGGATGCGCGAGCGCAACTGAAGAAAGCCGCCCCGGGAGAGGTCTAAACCTCCTCCTCTTTGTCAACGATCTTGGGACGGATACCGACGCAAGCACCGCGTCAGACGGCGGCGCCCGGCGTGCTGGCGTCTTCGTGCGGCGCAGCGGCCAGATCGTCGCGCACTTTGCGCGCGAGTTTCCTTGTCGAGCGCCTGGGGCTGTCGCCGAACAGATCGGCTGCCGCGGCGAGACAGGTCTTTTTCAGGCTTTTCTCCGAGCGCTTCAACTGCTTGCTCAGGAGCCGCGTTTCTTGAGGAGAGCCGAGCGGCCGATCGTCGGCATCGAGAAGCGTTCGCAGGACGAACGCATCATGCAGTTCGCCCAATCTTTCGCCAAGTTCGTCGACCGCCTTACGCCGGGCCTTGATCGACGCCGGCCACAGCCTTCCGAGCAGCGACAGGTGCATGCCGTGAGTCTTTGCCGCCTTACGCAGATCGTGGAAATCATTGGCCTCGCCGCGGGAGCCTGCCTTATCCAGCGCCTTTCTGGCGCGACGCAGCGTGATGCGGGCGCCTTCGGCAAGCACATCGGCGGCCTGTTCCGGCTGGTCGGGCAAGGCCAGCATATCGATCCGGCTGATACCCTCCTCGCAAGTGGCAATCGCGGCAGCTATCACTGCGCCGAGGCCGGCTCCACCATGCAATTCGTGCTGGCGCGCCACGAGCGTGTCGCGAACGGCATCGAGACCGCCGCCGGCGCTTTGTTCGGGAAAGCTTGCTGCCAGCCGGTCGATGGTTTCAACCAGCGCGGTCGCCTCGCGCGGACCGGCAAGCAGGGCAGCCATCTCTCGGTAACATTGATTCTCGGTGCGGCAGAATGTTTCGTCTCCGGGACGGACCAGGCGCAACAAGGCGCGCACGTTCTTCAGCCGCTTGCGGCATTTATGCAGCGCCTGCTCCGGCCTGTCATGCGCCGCGTGCAGATGGACGAGCGCCTTGCCGATCTCCTCGGCGAGGATGCGCCTGACCTCGGCGGTCAACGGCAGACGCGGATCGATGCGATAGCTCATGCGGCGATCTCCGGAACCCCCTCGAGGGCGAGCGACGCGTTATAGAAGCTCTGCTCGCCGGTGACTTCGCGGCCGAGCCAATCTGGCAGCATTTCGTCCTGCACGTCCTGCGGCGTCTCAAGCTCGGCGATCACCAGACCGCTAAGCATCCCGCCGAAGACATCGACTTCATAGAGATGGCCGCGATGCCTAACATGATGGCGTGTCTTCTCGATGACACGTCCGATGGCGAAGGCCAGCATCTCTTCCGCCTCCGCCAGAGGGATCGGATATTCGAATTCGTCACGTTCGCGGGCCTTGCTGCCGAATTTGAGCGTCAGCTTTGCCGAGGCGCCGTCGCTGATGCGCACGCGGACCGAGCGGTCGGGTGCGGCGGCGAGATAGAACTGGCGAATGTGGATGTCCGCCTCGACCAGATCCCGCCACTGCGCGCCGGAGACCAGGAACTTGCGCTCGATTTCCTTGACCATGGCTTCGCAATAAAGCGCGTGCGGCTGGAGATGGCAAGATGAGACAGGCGGGTTGACTTTAATCATTCGATTGATTAAATACTTGGTATGAGTAGGTCAAGAAACGCCAAAATTCTGCGTCGCGAGACATCTCCCGCCGACATGACGCGCGCAGCACTTGTCCGTGCGGCGCTGACGCTGTTCGGACGGCAGGGTTTCGACGGCACCTCGACGCGGGAGATCGCGGCTGAGGCGAAGGCCAATATCGGTTCGATCGCCTATCATTTCGGCGGCAAGGAAGGACTTCGCGCGGCAGCGGCCGATTATATCGTCGACACCATCCAGACCATTGCCGGCCAGGCGATCGGCAATCTGCAGGCGCCAAGCGATTCCAAAGGGGGCGATTCAGAAGCGGGCGACCCCGAAGCGGCGCGGGCACAACTCTTCGCCGCATTGGAGCGGATGGTGGCCTTCATCGTGGCTAGGCCGGAGGCCGGTGAGATCGTGCAGTTCGTCCTGCGTGAACTTTCGCATCCGACGGCGGCACTCGACCGCATCTATGACGGCGTGTTCGAGCCGACGCATCGCCGGCTCTGCCTGATCTGGGAACAGGCAACCGGCGAGGCAGCCGAAAGCGAGGCTACCCGGCTCACCGTGTTCACGCTGATCGGCCAGGTCGTCTATTTCCGCATCGGCCGCGAGGCGGTGATGCGCCGCATGGGCTGGCGAGCGATCGGCGATGCCGAGGCCATCAAGATTGCGGCGGCGGTGACGGATAATCTCGGCGCGATTTTGGCTCGGCGTCATTTTAACCGTCCGAAAGGATCCTAGATCATGAGTTTCCTCTGCTCTGTGCCGCTCGCCGCCCAGCTTTTCAGCGCCTGCGCACCGGCGCCGCCGCTCGCCGTCGGCTATGTCGAGGGTGACTATGTGCTGCTCGCGCCGATTGAGGTGGCGCAGGTCGAAACGATTTCGGTCAAGCGCGGCGACCGCGTCGAACCTGGCACGCCGGTGGTGACGCTGGAAAGCGCCGACGCAAAAATAGCCGTCGCGCAAGCCGAGGCGGCCCTTGCCCAGGCGCAGGCGCAACTTGCCGACCTGCAGGTCGGCAAGCGGCCGGAAGAAATTGAGGTGCTCAAGGCGCAGGTCGATATGGCCAAGGCGCAAGCCGCCGACGCCAAACGCAGATACACCCGCGCCAGCGATCTGTTCAAACGCGGCACCGGCACGCAGGCCGATTATGATACGGCTTCCGCGACGCTGGAAATAGCCAACGCACAGCTCGGCCAGGCGCAAGCCAATCTCGCGGTCGGTGGCCTGCCGGCGCGGCCCGAGACGATCAAGGCCGCCGAGAATCAAGTCAGCCAGGCGCAATCGGCGCTGGAGCAAGCGCGATGGCGGCTGTCGAAGCGTGTGCTGCCGGCGCCTTCGCCCGGCCGCATCAACGATGTGATCCGCTATCCCGGTGACACCGCCGGGCCGACCGCGCCTGTCATTTCGATTCTGCCGGATGGCGCGGTGAAGCTCAGCGTCTATGTGCCGGAAGGCGCGTTCTCGTCGGTGGAAGTCGGCACGCTGCTTAACGTCCATTGCGACGGCTGTGGGCCGGACTTGAAGGCTCGCGTCAGCTACGTGTCGCCGGACCCGGAGTTCACGCCGCCGGTGATCTACTCGCTCGAGACCCGGCAGAAGCTGGTCTATCTGATCGAGGCGCGGCCGGAGGGCGACGCCGGCGCGCTGCAACCGGGGCAGATCGTCGATGTCGATCTGACGGGTATCGGCCAATGAACGCCATCGATGTCCATGGCCTCGTCAAGCGTTTTGGTGACAAGACCGTCGTCGACCATGTGACAATGACGGTGGCCGAGGGCGAGATCGTCGGCTTCCTCGGCCCGAACGGTTCGGGCAAGACGACGACCATCCGCATCATGTGCGGCCTGCTGACGCCGGACGAGGGCGAGGGCACGGTGCTTGGCTTCGACATCCGCACCGACAGCCTGAGGATCAAGCGCGAAGTCGGCTACATGACGCAGAAATTCTCGTTCTACGAGGATCTGACCATCGCCGAGAACCTTGAATTCGTGGCGCGGCTCTATGGGTTGAAGCCGCTCAACGAGCATGTCGGCAGGACGCTGGAGGATCTCGGCCTCACCTCGCGCAAGGACCAGCTGGCCGGCACGCTGTCCGGCGGCTGGAAGCAGCGGCTGGCACTGGCAGCCTGCATCATGCATCAGCCGAAATTGCTGTTGCTCGACGAGCCGACGGCGGGCGTCGACCCGAAGGCGCGGCGCGAATTCTGGGACGAGATCCATCGGCTGGCCAGCGGCGGGCTGACCGTGCTGGTCTCCACCCATTACATGGACGAGGCCGAGCGCTGCCACCGCATCAGCTATATCTCCTACGGCAAGATGCTGGCGTCAGGCACGGTCGATGAGGTGGTCAGGAATGCCGGGTTGACGACCTTCGTCGTGCAGGGCCCGCGGCTCGATCGGGTTGCTGCCGCACTCAGCGGCCGCCCCGGGGTCGACCAGGTGGCGCCGTTCGGAGCGACGCTGCACGTCGTCGGCTCCGACAAGAAGGCGCTTAAGGCTGCGCTCGCCGATGTCGAAAAAGAGCACCAGGGTGTCACGATGACGCCGGGCGAGACCAGCCTGGAGGATGTGTTCATCCAGTTCATGTCCGGCTCGAAGGACAACATGGGATGAGAAACGGGATAAACAGCGTCTTTTCCCTCGCCAGGCTCGGCGCGCTGCTGATCAAGGAGTTCATCCAGATGCGGCGTGACCGCATCACCTTCGCCATGATGCTGGGCGTGCCTCTGATGCAGCTGGTGCTGTTCGGTTATGCCATCAACAACGATCCGAAGAGCCTGCCGGCAGCCCTGGTGGCGATGAGTAGTGATCCTTACACCCGGGCCATGGTTTCGGCGCTGCAGACCACCGGCTATTATCGGTTCGACCATGTCGCGCAAAGTGCCGCCGAGGCGGAATTCCTGATGGCGCGTGGCGACGTCGCCTTCGTCGTCACCATCCCCGCCGATTTTGCCCGGCGGGTCGAGCGCGGCGACCAGCCGCAGATCCTGATCGAAGCGGACGCCACCGATCCGGCCGTCGCCAGCGGCGCCATCTCGACGCTCGGCACCGTCGCCAACCAGGCGCTGCTCCGGGCCCGCGGCATGCAGGAAACGGCCGCCGAAGCTGCCCGGGGCCAGCTGGAAGTGGTGGTGCACCGGCGCTACAATCCGGAAGGCATCTCGCAATACAACATCGTGCCCGGCCTGCTCGGTGTCATCCTGCAGATGACGATGGTGATGATGACCTCGATCGCGCTGACGCGTGAGACCGAGCGCGGCACGATGGAAAACCTACTGGCGATGCCCTCCAGCCCACTTGAGATCATGCTGGGCAAGGTGCTGCCCTATCTGGTGGTCGGCGCCGTCCAAGTGGTGGTGGTGCTGGCGGCGGCCAAGCTGCTGTTTGGCGTTCCCTTCACCGGGTCGTTGTCACTGCTGCTTGCGGCGGTTCTGGTCTTCGTGTTGGCGCTGGTGCTGCTCGGCTACACCATCTCGACGATGGCGCGCACGCAGATGCAGGCACTGCAGCTTACCTTCTTCTTCTTCCTGCCGTCGATCCTGTTGTCGGGCTTCATGTTCCCCTATCGCGGCATGCCGGGCTGGGCGCAGATCTTCGGCGAGATCCTGCCGCTGACGCATTTCCTGCGCATCATCCGCGCGGTGATGCTGAAGGGCGCCGACCTGCCGGCGGTCGCAACCGAAATCGGCTGGCTGGTGGTGTTCGTGGCGCTGTTCGCCGGCGTGGCGCTGGTGCGATTCCGCCGGACGCTGGACTAGCTTACGCACATGGCCGAGGTGGTGGGTGCGGAGTTCGCCGCTGGATGCATGATCGTTCGGATCGAGTTTCATGCGGGCTTGGCCTGAGCCGGGACCGGCGGCAATTCAGGCGCCTCCAGTCCTTGGAAAGGATCGCGCCAGGCGTCGATTTCTTCTAGCTGACGATACCAGCGGCTGACAGAAGGATAATCAGCGAGCGGCAATCTGGCGATATCGTTGAAGGGCAGAAACGTCGCCATTCGAAAGTCGGCATAGGAAACCGAATTTTCGACCAGCCATTCTCGCTCGGAAAGCGCGGCCTCAAGTGTTGCAGCGGCCGTGCGGAAGTCTCGCAACCCCTCCTCAACCCGGTGCTGATCGATCGGGCCGAGCCCATACCGCTGTTTGGTCCCGCGTTCGAAATGCACGACGTCGCAAGCTCTTGCGAAGTTCTCCTTGCCCCAACTGAGCCATCGGATCATGTCGGGTTCGTCGTCGCCGGTCCGCCAGAGATCCGAATGCGCGTCGCGCGAAAGCCGGCAGGCTATGGCGTCGGCCTCCCAGAGGCTTTTTCCCGAGCCTACCAGTATGGGCAACGAAAGATTGGGATTTAGCGGGCGATATCGATCGGCCTGCCCGGGAGCGAAGGGGGAGGCGAATTCAAACTCGACCTTTGCGTTGAGATACCGTGCCACCGCGACCGCGAGGCGAGGATTGGGATTGCGGCTGAAGAGCAGCTTCATTCCATGTCAGTCCCTTGAATGGTACCGATTGGGCGCGCAGGAGCGCTTTGACATTTTGCATCGGCGCGCTGCCGGAACCGCTTGCCACTTACGCCGCGGCCATGATCTCGGCATAGGTGCTGAAATCGACATTGCCGCCGGACAGCACCACAGCGACGCATTTGCCTGATAATTCGATCTCACCTGATGACAGCGCGGCCAGCCCGACGCAGCCGCCGGGCTCGACCACCAGTTTGAGGTGAGCCATGGCGTCGCGCATCGCCTGTGCCGCGGCTCTGTCGGAAACGGCAATGCCGCCGGTGAGATTCTTGCGGTTGATCTCGAAGGTGATCGCGCCGGGCTCGGCGGTGAGGAGCGCGTCGCAGATCGAGATATGGCCGGGTTCGATCGAAACCCGCGCACCTCTGGCCAGGGAGCGACAGGTGTCGTCGAAATGCTCGGGTTCCACCGCCCAGACGGCGGTGGCCGGCGATGCGTCCTTGACCGCGATGGAGATGCCGCTGCTCAACCCGCCGCCGCCGCAGGGAATGACGACCGCGTCGAGGCTCACGCCGAGCGCTTTCGCCTGCGCCATCAGTTCGAGGCCGATCGTGCCCTGGCCGGCGATGATGGCCGGATCATCGAAAGGGGGAACCAGGACCATGCCCCGTTCGATGTACGGGCGAACCACCGTCATTCGGTCATCGCGGAAACGGTCGAACGGAACCACTTCCGCACCCATTTTCCTGACATTTCCAACCTTCATCGCTGGCGCATCAGTGGGCATGGCGATGATGGCCTTGACGCCGAACATCGCCGCCGACGCGGCGACGCCTTGCGCATGGTTGCCCGACGAGAAGGCGACGACGCCACGGCTGCGCTCCTCGTCGCTCAGCGAAGACAGTTTATTGTAGGCGCCACGGAACTTGAACGAGCCGGTGCGCTGCAACGTCTCCGGCTTGAACAGTATCCTGGCGCCGAAGCGCTTGTTCAGCTCCGGCGATTCGATCAGCGGCGTTTCGACGATCAGGCCGGACAATCGCGCTGCTGCGCGGTGGATGTCGGCGATGCCGGGTGGCGTCGGTGCAGTCATGAGGTGGTCCCGTGGAAAGACATGTTGCCTTTCATGATGCCCGGAAAGGGAGGCGGCGCACCAATGAAAAAATGTGACCGTTACAAATTCCCGCTGGTAGGAAGAGGGCGGCGTGCCTGTCGCCTACCGCCCTCCGCGGCCCTCCGCTATGGCTCCGGGCGTTCGTCGCTTCAATCGACAAATCGTTGTGTCGATTGATCGGCTTCGCCGACCGCTCATCCCAAAAGCGTCCTTTTCCGTTTGGCACCGCCCATCTTGCGCCAGGTGTTGAAGCGATGGGTGGCGGCGGCGAAAGAGATCTTCATCTGCTGGGCTACCGAATAGCGCGACTTGCCCTCGTCGAACAGGCGGTAGCAGCACTCGACGCCCTCCTCGGTCAGCTTGCCGTCAGGGGCCTTGTTGTGCGGATTGGCCGGATCGAATTTTTCGACCTGCTGCTCGACCAGGCCTCTCAGGCGCTGCAAATCGGCCTCGATATTGGCGATAAGGTCGAGAACAGGTTTCGGGTCAAATGCATGGGTGACCTGCTTTGCCGGCATCTGTGTTTTTCCTTTCTCTTGGCTTAGGTTCAGCTATATAGGTGTACATTCGCCAATAATGAAGGGGCGGCGGATGATTCCCAGAGCCAATAATTTTGAACGGACCGGCCGACGGCGCGATTGACCAAGGACGCACCAAACCGTAGTTTAGAACTATTCTAAACTAGGGTGAATTTCTCATGCTTTCCCGTGTTTTCGGTTTTGGCCGCCGTCCTTTCGAGTCGCTCTCGGAGCAAGAGATCCTGGCGCTCGCCATCTCTTCCGAGGAAGACGACGGGCGTATCTACCGTGCCTATGCCGACGGTTTGGCGGATAGCTTTCCGCATTCGGCCAAAGTGTTCGAGGAAATGGCCGAGGAGGAGGACGGCCATCGCGACTCGCTGATCGAACTTCACCGCGAGCGTTTCGGCGAGCGCATTCCGCTGATCCGGCGCGAGCATGTGAAGGGCTATTATGAGCGCAAGCCCGACTGGCTGGTCAGGCCGCTCGGCATCGAACATGTGCGCAGCCAAGCCGAGTCGATGGAGCGTCAGGCGTACCTGTTCTACGTCGAGGCGGCGAAACGCACCAGCGATGCCTCGACGCGAAAGCTGCTCGACGATCTGGCGGTGGCCGAACAGGGTCACGAGACGCTGGCACAGCGGCTGGAGCAAAAGCATGTGCCGGGCGCGGTGAAGGACGAGGAGGCAGCGGCCGAGCAGCGCCAGTTCATCCTGACCTATGTGCAGCCGGGACTGGCCGGGCTGATGGATGGATCGGTGTCGACGCTTGCGCCGATCTTTGCCGCGGCCTTTGCCACGCACGACACGTTCCAGACCTTCCTAGTCGGGCTTGCCGCCTCGATTGGCGCCGGCATCTCGATGGGTTTCACCGAGGTGGCTTCCGACGATGGCAAACTGTCGGGCCGCGGTTCGCCGATAAAACGCGGTATCACCACGGGCGTCATGACCGCGCTGGGCGGTCTCGGTCACGCCTTGCCCTACCTCATTCCGTATTTCTGGACCGCGACAATTCTCGCGGTCGTGGTGGTGTTCTTCGAACTGTGGGCGATCGCCTTTGTGCAGAACCGTTATATGCAGACGCCGTTCTGGCGCGCCGCCTTCCAGGTGGTGCTGGGCGGCGGGTTGGTGTTCGCGGCGGGCGTGCTGATCGGGAATGCTTAGCAATCCCTACCCAAGCAGCGCCCGGCTGTCTTCAGGCGCCTCGGCACGTTCGGTCAGGCCATAGTCGCGCACGACATGGGCTATGCGCAGACGATAGCCGGCAAAGATGCCGCCACGACCGGCCTTCTGCGCCTGCCTATGTTCCTCCGTGTTGCGCCAGGCCTTCACCGCCTCCTCGTCGCGCCAGAACGACAGCGACAGGATGCGGTTCGGGTCGGTGAGGCTCTGAAAGCGCTCGATGGTGAGAAACCCGTCGATGCCGTCGAGCAGTGGGCGCAGGTTGGCTGCGAGGCCGAGATAGGCGTCGCGCTTGCCCGCTGCCGGTTCGACCTCGAAGATGACGGCGATCATGGTTTCACCAAAGAAGCGTGCGGCCCGGAAGCGAGCTTCAGGAACGTGCGATCCTCCTTCAGGATGAATTTCTCACGCCGGGCGAATTCGTAATTCGCCCTCCCCGCCGGATCGGCCGCGAGCCTGACACGGTAGGCCTCGTAAGCGGCAAGGCTGTCGATGTTGTAGGCGGCGTAGGCGGTGGTGGCCGAGCCCTCATGCGGCGCGAAATAGCCGATCAGATCGGCGCCGCAGCGCGGGATCGCCTGACCCCAGTTGCGGGCATACTCCTCGAACGCCGCCTTGCCGAACGGGTCGATCTCGTAGCGGATGAAGCAGGTGATGGTCATTTTTGTCTCCTTGCTGAATTTGGTTCGTTGCGGCGACAGTTCGAGCGGGGGCGAAACGTTCGGCGGAACAATGTGCTAGGCAGTTTCCACGCTGATCACGCTTGCCAGAAGGACTTTGCGCATTCGCGGCGAACGTCTTCTGGCGTCAGGCCAAGATCGCGCAAAAGGTGCTCGTCAATCTCGGCGAGGTCGAGGCGCTGCAGATGGCGGTCGTACCAGCGCGCCGGGAGCCGCAGATGCAGCCGGCGCAAGATGATGAACGGAAACGGCCGACGGCCGAAGCGGCTAGCGGATACGGCGTTGGGAACGGCTCTTGCGGTCATCGTCGCTTCCTTGATCTGAGCCGAGAATAATGATTATCTGACAAGAATGCTTCGATGAAGGACGAACTATGCGTGAAGGACCCGACATAGCCCGCATCGCCAGCCTGGTCGGCGATCCGGCGCGGGCGAACATGCTGACCGCATTGATGGGCGGCACGGCATTGACGGCGAGCGAACTGGCCCTCGAGGCCGGCGTGTCGCTGCCGACTGCCAGCTCGCATCTGTCGAAACTGATGGAGGGCGGGCTGCTGACGCTGGCAAGCCAGGGGCGGCATCGCTACTACGGGCTCGCCGGGCCGCAGGTGGCGGGCATGATCGAGGCTATCACCGGTGTCGCCGCTGCGGTCGGGCCGCAGCGGGTGCGGCCGGGTCCGCGTGATGCGGCAATGCGCGTGGCGCGGGTCTGCTACGACCACCTCGCCGGCGAGCAGGCGGTGGCGATGCTGGATCGTCTTGTCGCTCGACACGTGCTCCTGCGCGACCACAAGGAGATCAGGCTTGGGCCGTCGGCCGTCTCGCATTTCGCCGCGATCGGCATCGATGTCGAGAGCAAGGCGCGGCGACCGCTGTGCCGGGCCTGCCTCGACTGGAGCGTGCGGCGCTCGCATCTGGCCGGTACGCTTGGTGCGGCCATTCTCGACTAGATCCTTCTGGAGAAATGGGCGCGGCGCGAAAAGGACAGCCGTGCGGTCGTCTTTTCGCCGTCGGGCAAGCAAGCTTTCGAGAGGGTGTTTCTCGGCTGAAAAACTGATCAACCCCGCTTGAGCGGCTTGCCCTGCCTGAAAAAATCTGCCCACGGATCGGCTTTCGCCAACTGCTTCAGCGTCGTCTTGTCGCCGATCGGAAATGTGTTCGGCGCCAACCCCGCCTCGATCTCCGCCCAGATCGCCGGCATCGATACGGTAGCACCCTTCTTGGCCCGCGACGAATAGGGCGCCACCGTGGTCGAGCCGCGGCCGTTGCGCAGATAGTCGACGAAGACCTTGCCGGTGCGCGCCTTCTTCGACAGCGTCGCCGTGTAGCGCTCGGGTGCCGCCTGCTCGAGGGCGCGGGCGAAATCATGGGCAAAGTCTTTCACTTCATCCCAATCCGCTGAAGGTTTCAGCGGCACGACGACATGGTAGCCCTTGCCGCCCGACGTCTTGACGAAATTCGGCAATGACAGCTCATCCAGTTGGCCTCGGATTTGGAGCGCCGCCGCGCGCACCGCTTTCACGTCGACGCCTTCGTCGGGATCGAGATCGAAGATGATCTGGTCCGGCTTGTCCAGTTCGTCGATAGTGCAGCCCCAGATATGGATCTCGACCACGCCGAGTTGGACCAAGGCAGCGACACCGTCGAAATCGCGGATGAACAATATCTCCTCGCCGTCGGTCGGATCCTTCATCCTGGCGATCTTGTCATGCATGCCGGCCGACGCATGCTTTTGGAAGAAGCGTTGGCCGCCGACGCCGTCCGGCGCGCGCACCAGGCTGAGCGGCCGATTGACGACGAATTGTTGCATGCGCGGCCAGACCAAAGCGTAATGATCAAGCAGGCCCTGCTTCGATACCTTCTCCTGCGGCCACAGAAGTTTGTCGGGGTGAGAAAACTTTACGACGGTTTCTGCCGCCCCGGCGGATTTGACAGAGGTCTCGCCCTTGCCGCCGCCAGGCTTTGCCTTAGTGTCGGCCTTGCCTGCGGGTGCCTTCGGCTTTTCCTGCACGACTTCCTCCGCCGGTTTGTCCTCGCGCAATCTGGAACGAGGCGTGGCGCATTATACCGTCGACGTCCAGGTCCGGAAAGGGAGGCAAAGCCGGTTTCCCGGCGTTGCCTCGGTCGAGACTGCTATTCGGCGGCCTGAAGGTTGACCTTGGCTTCCGCAATCTCGGTAAGCTTGCGGTCGGTCGCCTGCTCTTCCTTGATGTTGTTGGCCAGGACATTGGCGCAGTCGGTGCGGCCAAGCTGCTTGGCCCAGGCGATCAGCGTGCCGTAACGGGTTATCTCGTAGTGCTCGACTGCCTGCGCGGAAGCGATCAGGGCAGCGTCGAGAACGTCCTTGTCGTCGATGTCGCCGCTGACTTCATCAGCTTCCTCCAGAATGCCGTCGATGGCCGGGCAGTTGACCGTCTTGGCCTTCACGCCATGCAGTTCGAACACTTTCTCGACCCGCTCGATATGGCCCTTGGTCTGGCCAAGGTGCTTCTCCAGGCCGGCTTTCAGCTGCGGATCGGTCGCCTTGTCGATCATCTTCGGCAGCGACTTCTCGATCTGTTTTTCGGCGTAATAGATGTCGCGCAGCGTGTGGACGAAGAGGTCGTCCAGCGTCTTGATGTCTTTCGAAAAGAAACCCATGGCTTTGCCTTTCCATTGTTCTTGCTGTGTTGGGGGCTCCGGCTGCGGCTCCCGCACGGAAGCCGCAGCCTGCTGGCCGGGTGGGTCCCGGCTCTTAGCGTCAACGTGCGGCTATCGGACGGGTTCCTGGCTTTCCCGAGCAAGCAGTGAAATTTGGGCAAGCACGGAAATTTCGCGGCGCCGGCCAAAGTTGAAACACAAGCGCGTCGAAGCGACATCCAAACGAAACATATGTGATGCAAAAGTCACACTAGCCGGAATGCCGACGAACTGCATGGAAAGACCCCGAATCAGCCGCATTCCAGCCACGAACCAAGGCCTTTTTGACCAAAGATTAACATCGTGTTCACCGACTATTCACGCCTCGACGCTATGATCCCCGCAATTCGGAAGGGACATCCGAAATAGGGACAGGACAGGGAAAATGAACTTCTTGACGCACCTCATCGGCTACGCTGCCGCCATCCGCGAGTTCGTCGCGCCGACCTACCGGCCGGAGCGCTATTACATGCGCGGCCCAGGCCCCGCTTGCGCACGCCGCGGCCACACGCTCGGCATCAGCGCGCACTGATGACGACCATGGAAAGCCGCCATGACAGCCGGATCTGCAGGCCGGCCGCCGATCACCGTGCGACGACCTATCGCGCGGAACGTCCTGGGCTCGCCGACAGGCGGCGTGCGACGACCCCAGGGCTTTGAGATAACGCCAGGCTTGAGATTCTGGGGCTTTGATCTCGCCGCCGGCAAGCTTAATGCGTTCTGTTTTTAGGTAGACGCATATCCGGCGTTCTTGATGTAGTTGGCGCATTCCGCCGGCGTGTAATGATCAAG
>NZ_JBVVQU010000029.1:0-86241 GCF_055811555.1 Mesorhizobium sp. WSM4813 | reverse complement strand
AGAGGGTTCGGTCTCCCGTCCGCCACCGCACCTGCTTTCATAGCAGAGTCGGCAAGAAACAAGTTACAAGGGGGGTGCTGTCCCGCCGGCTCGATCAACCAGGGTGCCAACATGAAGGAAATCTCCTGCAAGCTGCTCGTCATCGGCGCCGGTCCCGGCGGCTATGTCTGTGCTATCCGCGCCGGCCAGCTTGGCATCGACACGGTTATCGTCGAGTTCGGCAAGCCGGGCGGTACCTGTCTCAATGTCGGCTGCATTCCCTCCAAGGCGCTGATCCATGCGGCCGAGGAGTTCGAGAAAATCTCGTACATGGCCGGCGGCAAGAGCCCGCTTGGCATTTCAATCTCAACACCATCCATTGATCTCGAAACGACCATCGCATGGAAGGACGGCATTGTTAGCCGGCTGAACAGCGGCGTCGCCGGCCTGCTCAAGAAGGCCGGGGTCAAGACCGTGCATGGCTGGGCGAAATTCCGCGACGGCAAGACCGTCGAAGTCGAGACCGAGACCGGCACACAGGTCGTCCGCGCCGAGGCGGTGGTGATCGCCACCGGCTCGGCGTCGGTCGAGCTGCCATCACTGCCGTTCCGTGGGCGGGTGATCTCGTCCACCGAAGCGCTGGCGTTGAGCGAAGTGCCGGAAAGGCTTGCCGTCGTCGGCGGCGGCTATATCGGGCTGGAGCTCGGCATTGCCTTCGCCAAGATGGGCGCCAAGGTGAGCGTAGTCGAGGCGCTGCCGCGCGTGCTGGCGCAATATGATGCCGAGCTGACGCGGCCAGTGGTGAAGCGGCTCGCCGACCTCGGTATCGAGGTGCTGGTGGGCGCCAAGGCCAAGGGGCTGTCGACCAAGGGCGACGCGCTGCTGGTCGAGACGAAGGACGGCAGGAATGCCAGGATCGCTGCCGACAGGATTCTGGTCACCGTCGGGCGCAAGCCGGTGATCGAAGACTGGGGACTCGAGCAGATCGACCTCGACATGACGGGCAAATTCATCCGCATCGACGACCAATGCCGCACCTCGATGCGCGGCATCTTTGCCATTGGCGACGTCACCGGCGAGCCGATGCTGGCGCACCGGGCGATGGCGCAAGGCGAAATGGTCGCCGAGATCGTTGCCGGCCACAAGCGCAGCTGGGACAAGCGCTGCATTCCCGCTGTCTGCTTCACCGATCCCGAACTCATCACCGCCGGCCTGTCGCCGGAGGAGGCTAAGGCCCTCGGCGGCGAGATCAAGGTCGGGCTGTTTCGGTTCGCAGCCAGCGGCCGCGCGATGACGAAACTTGGCGAGGAGGGCTTCGTCCGGGTCGTTGCCCGCGCGGACAACCATCTGGTGCTCGGCATCCAGGCGGTCGGCCAGGGCGTCTCGGAACTGTCGACGGCGTTCGGCTTGGCGCTGGAAATGGGCGCGCGGCTGGAGGATATCGCCGGCACCATCCATGCCCACCCGACACAGGGCGAGAGTTTTCAGGAGGCGGCGCTGAAGGCGCTCGGGCACGCGCTGCATGTTTGAGCGGACTGGCTGGCCCCACGTTGGATTCGAACCTCGTCCGGTCGAGTTCCTTCGCGCCCCCCTCTGTCCTGCCGGACATCTCCCCCACAAGGGGGGAGATTGGCAGCCTCGCCGTCCCGCCCTGCTTTAGGCGTTGGAGATTGGCGAAAGCGGAGATGTCGGCCGATCTCCCCCCTTGTGGGGGAGATGCCCGGTAGGGCAGAGGGGGGCGCTGTCCCGCCGATCTCTGGTAGGCGAGCACCTAGCTAGCCAGCCGGCTAACCATTTCATGCTGCGCATAAGCGTGGCCGAAGCGGTTGGCGAGGAACGCGTCGAGGGCGATGTCCTCCTGCTTGATGAAGCCTGTCGCCGGCAAGGTGCCGTCGGCCAGCATGTCGAGCACCGCGCAGATGGCGGAGGCCGTGGTGATCTGGATGGCGCTGCGCACCATGTTGCCGACACGCTTGGCGTAGATCTTGTTGGCGTAGGTCTCCTGCAGCAGGCGGCCGTTCTTGCGGCCGCTGACGGTGACGAAGACGATGACCACGTCCTGCAGCGTGGCCGGCAAGGCGCTTTCAAAAATGTCCTTCAGCACGTCGCGGCGGTGGCGCAGCCCGAGATCGTTGAGCAGCGCTTTCATGATCGCGGCGTGGCCGGGATAGCGGATGGTGCGATAGTTCAGCGTGCGCACCTTGCCCTTCAGCGTTTCGGCCAGCGTGCCGAGCCCTCCCGACGTGTTGAACGCCTCGTAGGTGACACCGTCGAGCGAGAATTCCTCGCGCTCCTCCAGCGGCGGCACCTCGATCAGCTCACCCTCGACGATCGCCTCGCAAGGCTCGCAATATTCGTTGATGACGCCGTCCGTGCTCCAGGTCAGATTGTAGTTCAGCGCATTCGACGGGTACTGCGGCAGCGCGCCGACCCGCATGCGCACGCTTTCCAGCGTGTCGAAGCGGCTGGCGAGATCGTTGGCGACGATCGAGATGAAGCCCGGCGCCAGCCCGCATTGCGGGATGAAGGCGCTGTTGGCGGAGCGCGCCAGCTCCTTGACGCGTCTGGTGCTGACGACGTCCTCGGTCAGGTCGAGATAGTGCACGCCGGCGCTGGCCGCCGCTTCGGCGATGCGCGTGGTCAGATGGAAGGGGGCGGCGCTGAGCACCGCGAATTTGCCGGCCAAGGCCGCTTCGAGCGTGCCTGATGCTTCGATGTCGAGCTCCAGCGTCTCGACGGTGGCAGGCAGTTCGGCCGCGCCGAGCTGTGCGGCCGAGCGGTCGACGAGGGTGACATGATAGTCGCCGGTAGAGGCCAGCATCTCGGCGATGGTCGAGCCGATCTTACCGGCGCCGACAACGATGATTTTCTTCATGACCGGTTCCCTCGCCTTACCCTTGATAAAGAAAAGAGAATCGCAGCTTGCCCGTCGAAAGGAAGCGTGGAATTGTTCGAAACGAAGTGGCTTGCTGATCAATATGCCGATGAGGTTCGTCGAAAGTGCTTAGCAACGCCGAACAGGCCCTGCTCTCCCTGCTGCGCGCGAATGCGCGCGCTTCGACGGCCGAATTGGCGCGGCAGCTCGGCGTGTCGCGGACGACCGTGCAAAGCCGGATCGAGCGGCTGGAACAGCGCGGCATCATCACCGGCTATGGCGTCAGGCTTTCGCCGGACTACGAACAGGGGCTGGTGCGGGCGCATGTCCTGCTCACCGTCACGCCCAAGCTTGCCGACAAGGTGGTGCGCAGCCTGCAGGCGCTGCCGCCGGTGCGGACGCTGCATTCGGTGAGCGGTAATTTCGACATGATCGTCATCGTCGACGCGCCGTCGATCAAGGATCTCGACACGCTTCTCGACCAAATCGGCGCGATGGACGGGGTCGAGCGGACATCGTCCTCGATCATCCTGTCGACGCGGATCGACCGCTGAGCGGCCTGGCAGTGCATTGCCTCGCCCTGCCAGGGCGGAGCAAAAACCTTGGATCCTGTTTCCTTCCAAATGCCGCTGCTGTGCGCATCGCCGGCCTTCGAGTTGGCCGGCCTCTAGCTGCCGAGCGGATGCGGCATATAGCCGACGAAGCCTGATATCTTCCAGCTTCCCTCGACCTTGGTGCAGAAATAGAGGGTCTGCCATTTTAGCCTCTCGGCGCTGCCGTCTGTCTTGGCGACCGAGCCGTTGAACTTCTTGTGCAGCACGGCGCGGTCGCCGTCGACATCGATGTCGCGCATATTGGTGACGCGGAACAGCGCCTCGCGCAACGGTTCGGCGAATGCCGTCGCCGCGGTTTCCCTGGCCTGGCGCAGCCACTCGTCGCGGTAAGAGGCGAGCGTCGGGAACTGCAGCCGCCAGGCGTCCGCATCGCTGAGGAAATGCGCGTGCATGCCGAAGAAGCTCGAGGCAACGAAATCATCCTCGACCATCGACCAGTCCTGGCCGAGGAAAGCGTCGATGTCGCGCCGCACCAGCATCTCCCAAAGTGCATGGCGGTCGGCGTCGCCGGGCGGAAACGGGTTCTTGTCGAAGGTCACTTTTGCTCCCCTGTCTTTTTGCGATGTTTCGGTCTTGCGAAGATTTCGATGGTGAAGGCCCGGCTTGATCCGATCAGCCGCCGATCTGGTCCAGAAACGGCAGATTGCTGGCCATCAGGCCGGCATCGACATTCAAGGTCGTGCCGGTGATGCCGCTGGCGAAGGGTGATGCCAGGAACACCGCGGCGCGGGCGACCTCGACGGGCTCGACCAGCCGGCCCAGCGGATAGAGCCTGCCGACGGCGACGAGAATCTCCGGCTTGTGGGCGAGGCGATGCTCCCAGGCTCCGGTCCGGATCGAGCCGGGAATGACGGCATTGGCGCGGATGCCGTTGCGGCCTTCCTCCGTGGCGATGGCGCGCATCCAGGCGTTGAGCGCCGCCTTGGCGGCGGCATAGGCGGGGTTGCCGAAATGGGCTTGCGCGTTGACCGAGGAGATGAACACGAAGGCGGCGCCCTGCGGCTGGTTGCGCATGACGGGGAGCAATGCCTGCGACAGCAGCGCGGCGCTGCGGAAATTCAGATCCATCTCGTGATCGAGCGCTGATGTCGACACCTCCGCGAGCGTTTCCGCCCGCGTCCAGCCGGCATTGGAGATCACCGCCGCCGGTGCGGCCCCTTCACCGACGCGCTTGGCAAATGCGATCACGGCGTCGTCGTCGAGCAGATCGAAATGGTGCGCCTCTTCTATGCCGACGCCGGTCAGGTCGGTGCCCTCGCGATCGCAGGCGACCACTCTGGCCCCGCAGGCAGACAGGACAGCGACCAGGGCGCGGCCGACGCCACCGGCCGCACCTGTCACGACCACGTTGCGGCCACCGAAAAAATCGATCATGCGGCTCCTCGCTTTTCTCTCGCCAATCCTCGCTTGCCGGATGACTTGACGCAACCGCCTGCAACGCAGGATGCTGATGCTCTTGTAATAAAGCAACATGAATTGCAAAAAATGTTGCTTTCCAACACAGCCTGTATGAGAATCGGTCGGGCAGGCGTAGACCTTGCGGCAGGAGACGGGCAGACCGCCGCGGCGAAAGAGCCAAACCACGCGGAGCTCTACCTGCTGGACGACAAGGCGCCGCTGTTTTTGAACAGGAGACTTTTTCCTTGCCCAAGCAGTGTTTTGGAACATCCCATGTGCCGCTGTCGCCGGCGGTCCGGGCCGGTGACATGGTCTATGTCTCCGGCCAGGTTCCGGTCGGCAGCGACGGCGTGGTGGTCAAGGGCGGCATCGCCGAACAGACCGAGCAGGTGCTTTCGAACGTCAAGGCAGCGCTGGCGCTGGCCGGCTGCACCATGGACGACGTGGTCAAGACGACGGTGTGGCTCGAGGACGCGCGCGACTTCGGCGCCTTCAATGCCGTCTATGCCAGGCATTTCCCAAAGGATCCGCCGGCCCGCACCACCGTCGAGTCGCGCCTGATGATCGACATCAAGATCGAGGTCGAGGCCGTCGCCTACAGACCGGACGTAACGAAGGCGGGCGCCGATGCAATTTGATCTGCTCCTGAAGGGCGGCCGCCTCATCGACCCGGCGTCCGGCCTCGATGCGCAACGCGATCTGGCCATCGCCGACGGCCGCATTGCCGCGATCGATGCCGACATTCCCTTCGACCGTGCCGCCCGCGTCGTCGATGCCACCGGCTCGATCGTCGTGCCCGGCCTCATCGACCTGCACAGCCACGTCTATTGGGGTGGCACCTCGCTGGGTGTTGATGCCGACCGCCTCGCCGCAAAAAGCGGCACCACCACCTTCATCGACGCGGGAAGTGCCGGCGCCGGCAACTTCCTCGGCTTTCGCCGCCATGTCATCGAGCGCTCGAAGGTCCGCATCCTCGCCTATGTCAACATTTCCTTTGCCGGCATCTTCGGCTTCTCGCAGACCGTTTCGGTTGGCGAGTGCAGCGATCTCCGGCTCTGCGAACCGCGCGAGACGGTGGCGGCGGTGCGCGAGCACGCAGACGTGATTGTCGGCGTCAAGGTTCGCTCGGGTCGCCATGCCGGCGGCACCAGCGGCATAGCGCCGGTCGATCTGGCACTCGAGGCTGCCGACCAAGCCGGCCTGCCGCTGATGGCGCATATCGACGAGCCGCCGCCGGGCCGCTCGGAAGTGCTGCCGCGGCTGCGCAAGGGCGACATCCTCACTCACTGCTTCCGGCCGTTTCCCAACGCGCCGATCTTCGCCTCGGGCGCGGTGCGGCCCGACATGCGGCTGGCGCGCGAACGCGGCGTCATCTTCGATATCGGGCACGGCATGGGCTCGTTCGACTTCGAGGTCGCCAGGGCGATGCTCAGCGAGGGGCTGGCGCCTGATGTGATCAGCAGCGACGTGCATCTCTACTGCGTCGATGGTCCGGCCTTCGACATCCTGGTCTGCATGTCGAAACTCCTGGCGCTCGGCATGCCTCTGGTCGAGGTGCTGCGCGCGGCGACACAGCGGCCGGCCGAAGCGATCGCAAGGCCGGAGCTCGGTACGCTGGCGGTCGGCGCCGTCGGCGACATCGCGGTGCTGCGGCTGCGCCCGGGCAGTTTCACCTTCGTCGATGCGGTCGGCGCCTCGCTGGTCGCCGAGCAGAGGCTGGTCTCGGACGGTATCGTGATCGGCGGCACCTGGTGGCCGAACGAGGCGGCTAACGATCTGAGCGATACCGAGCGCTTCGAAGCGCATGCGCACGACACGCATGTCGACGTCGTGGCCACGCATTTCGGGCACAGCCACGATTGAAGGCTGGGCGGCTCTCCCTTCTCCCCGTGTGGGAAGGGGAGAAGGGAAGAAGCGATGGGCCCTGCTACCGCCGCGGCACCCCATAAACCGGTGTCGCAATCCCTTCCATCCGCGCCTTGATCTGCAGCGCGACGAATTTCGAATAGAAACGCGACAGCGCCAAATTGCCGCCGTGGAACCACAGCGCTTCCTGCGCCGTCGGCTTCCACATGTTGCGCAATTCGCCTTGCCACGGACCCGGATCGCCTTTCACGCCCGAGCCAATCCCCCAGCACGGGCCGACCTTGTCGGCAACCTCGCGCGAGACGATCGCCGCCACCGTCTCGTTCATCGACTGATAGCCGGTGCAGGAGATGATCGCATCGGCCGCCAGCTCGGCGCCGTCGTCGAACAGGATTCCGGTCGGCGTCAGCGATTTGATCTCGACACCGCTGCGGATGCCGATCTCGCCGTCGATGATCAGATCGGAAGCGCCGACGTCGATGTAGTAGCCCGAGCCGGTGCGGTAGGCCTTCATCAGCAGCCCGGTCTCGTCGTCACCGAAATCGATGGCGAAGCCGGCGCCGCGCAAGCGGTCGTAGAAGGCCGTGTCGCGGGCCTTGATGATGTCGTAGAGCACCCGCTGGCTTTGCGGCAGCAGCGCGAACGGCGTCGAGGCGACGATCATATCGGCCTTCTCGGTGGTGATGCCGCGGGCCAGCGCCTTTTCCGAAAAGATCTCGAAGCCGACTTCCATCAGCGTGTCGGACTTGACCACCGTCGTCGGCGAGCGCTGGATCATGGTCACCGCAGCGCCGCTCTCCCAGAGGTCGACGGCGACATCGTGTCCCGAACTCGCCGCGCCGATGACGGCGACCTTCCTGCCGCGGAATTTCTCGCCGCTGGAATACCGGCTGGAATGCAGGATCTCGCCCCGGAAGATTTCGGCGCCCGGTAGCTCGATCTGCCTGGGAGGGCCATAGGCGCCAGTCGCAAAGACGATATGCTTCGGCTTCAGCGTGATGCGCTCGCCGGCGCGGTCGACCTCGACCGTCCAGATTTTTTCGGCTTCGTCGTAGGACGCGCTGATGCATTTTGTGGAGGCCCAATAATTGAGCTCCATGACGCGCGTATACATTTCCAGCCAGTCGCCCATCTTGTCCTTGGGCGTGAACACCGGCCAGTTTTCCGGAAACGGGATGTATGGCAGATGGTCGTACCAGACCGGGTCGTGCAGAACGAGCGAGCGATAGCGGTTGCGCCAGGAATCGCCGGCCTGCGCGTTCTTCTCGATGATGATGGCCGGCACGCCGAGCTGCCGCAGCCTTGCCCCCAGCATGATGCCGCCCTGGCCGCCGCCGATGACCAGGCAGTAGGGCTGCTCAATGGCACCGAGATTACGCGCCTCGCGCGCCCTCGCCTCTGCCCAGGTCTCGCGGTCCGGATCGGCCTTGTGGCGGACACCCAGCGGCCGCGCCGGTCCCCTGCGCTCCTCAAAGCCCTTGAGATCGCTCATCGCCGTGAACAGTGTTCGGCATCTGCCGTCCTGCAGGCGCAGAACACCCTGGCCCCGCGCCGATGCCGTCTCGAAGGTGAACCAGGCCTCGACGATGCCTTCGTCCGAGCTTGCCTCGCTGCTGAGCTGCCAGGCGGTCGGCTTTGTCGTCGCCAGCGTGGCTTCCAGCATCTCGCGGATCGCCGCGCGGCCTTCCATCGTCTTGATGTTCCAGGTGAAGGTCAGCAGGTCTCGCCAGTAGCAGTCTTCGACGAACAGGTTCGTCGCGGCCTCCCCGTCGCCCGCCTCGAGCGCCCGGGCGAGGGAGGAAAGCCAGGTGGCGGCCTGTTTCGATGGTGCGATGTCGAGCATCTGTTTTTTCTCTCCTTCAAGGCAACCCAATCCGGATTGGAGCCGTCAATTGTCGAACTCGGCGCTGCCCCTCATCCGCCTGCCGGCACCTTCTCCCCGTGAACAACGGGGAGAACGGACAAGCTCCAGCGCTAGCGACCCCCTCTCCCCGTCCTTTACGGGGGGTAAGGGTGAGGGGCAGCGCAAACCCCATAAACCAGGCGTCAATCCCCCAGCGGCTCCATCTCCTTGCCCGTCCTGTGGATCTGGGCGTTGTATTTGATGCGGCGGACTGTTTCGCGGGCCGAGCCGTCTAGCTTGTAGGCGGCCGCCACCGCCATCAGGTCGATCGCGGCCAGGAAGGCGAAGCGCGAGGCGGTCGGCTTCAGCGTGTCGGGGTATTCGGGCACCGCGACTGTCAGCCTGACGTCGCAGGCGCGGGCCAGGTCGGTGTCGGGCGCGGTCACGCCGATCGCGTTGGCGCGGTAATGCTTGGCCAGCTCGACGGCCTCGATCACCTCGCGCGTGCGTCCGGTCGCCGAGATGGCGATCACCAGATCGCTGGGCTTCAAGGTCGAGGCGGTCATCCGCATCAGATAGGGGTCGCATTGGGCGCTGACGGTGATGCCGTAGCGAAACAGCCGGTACTGGGTTTCCTGCGCCAGCGCCGAGGAGCTGCCGCCGAGGCCGAACACCGTGACCTGACGCGCCTTGGCGATGAGCTCGGCGGCCTTCACCAGCTGCGCCGGATCAAGCTGCCGTTCGGCCTCCTGCAGCGCCCGGCGCGCCTCGCCGAACACGGCATTCCAGAACGGCATGCCATTGTCGCTGCTCACGGGCGGCGGCTTGCTCAGATACAGCGCGCCGACGACCAGGCTCTGCGCCAGCTTCAGCTTGAAGTCGCGCACGCCGTCGCAGCCGATGGCGCGGCAGAACCGGGTCACCGTCGGTTCGCTGACCTGGGCGCGCTGCGCAAGTACGGCATTGGATGCGTCGACCGCGAACCTGACATCATCGAGCACGACATCGGCGACGCGCCGCTCCGCCGGGCGCAGTTCACCGTAGGAGTCCTTGACCAGCGAGATGATGTCGGGAATACGCCTGACATGATCGCGTCCATTTGGATCGCGCCCATCTATGTCGCCGTCCAAGACCGGCCTTCCCAGGCCGTCAGCTTCGGTCATGAGTCATCCCCTGACATTCGTGGAACTCGACCTCTAGCATGTTTGCGCACCGCTTGCCTGCTCCGCCTCATGCGGCCGGTTCCGGAAGTATGTAGGAAAGCAACAAGCATTTCAAGAAATAGAAAATCTAACCCAAACAATGCTGTAGTCGTGGTACAAACGATCTCGCTGACTAGAGCCGCGGTCGCCGCTTGACAGTAAAGTAGGATAGTTACAGACTGATTTTGCGGACGGATGACCCACTGGATCATCGCGCAATCCCTGAGGGGGCGCATGAACGCGGGCAGTGCAAAAACCCCGAAGCTTGGCGTGCACGACGCGACCAAGGTCTATCATACGGTTTCTGGCGACCTGTTGGCGCTGGACCGCTGCAGCCTCGACGTCCACGCCAATGAGATCGTCTCGATCGTGGGCCCTTCCGGCTGCGGCAAGACCACCCTTTTGTGGTCGATGTCCGGGCTGCATCGCCTGACCAGCGGGACAATCCGGCTCGACGGCAAAGAGATCACCGGTCCGCATCCGGATATCGGCATCGTCTTCCAGGAAGCAAACCTGCTGCCCTGGCGCCATCTCGACGCCAACATCCATTTTCCCTTCGAGATCAAGGGCGAGAAGCCCGACCGCGCCTGGATCGCGCATCTCGTCAACCGCGTCGGACTCGACGGCTTCGGCGGCAAGTTTCCGCGCGAGCTTTCGGGCGGCATGCAGCAGCGCGCCGCGATCGTGCGGGCGCTGGCGCTGAAGCCCTCGGTCCTGCTGATGGACGAGCCGTTCGGCGCGCTCGACAGCTTTACCCGCGAAGAGATGAACCGTCTCGTCGAGGAGATCTGGCTCGATACCAAAACCACCATCGTCTTCATCACCCACAGCATCGAGGAGGCGATCTTCCTGTCCGACAGGGTGGTGGTGCTGAGCGCGCGGCCGGGCCGCGTCGCCAAGGAATATCGCGTGCCGTTTGCGCGCCCGCGCTCGCTGGACATCATGGCGACCAAGGAGGTCTTCGACCTCACCAACACGATCAAGATGGACATCGTCGGCGAGCGTATACGGCCGAAGGCGCGGGAGCGCGGCACCGCAGAAATTGTGAGGATCAGGCCGTGAGCGGAGGCGACGCGATACCGGAATTCCCGAAGTCCAAACCGGGCGCCAAGGCCGGCGATGGGCACGAAGTCAGCTTAACCAATCTTTCGGCCTTCGCCAGCGGGCCCGGCATCAGGTCGGGCGCCGAGGTCGCGGCCATCATCGCTGTCGCTGTGTTCATCATCGGCGGCATTGAACTGGCGCTGCGGCTGTTCAATGTGCCGCACTACATCATGCCGGGGCCAAGCGCGATCGCCTACGCGCTGTACGACGAGTTCCCGCTGATCGCGCCGCATCTCGGCTACACGCTGGTCGAGCTGGTCTCCGGCTTTTCGATCGGCGCCATTATCGGCCTGGTGATGGCCGCGGTGATCACGCAATTCCCGTTCGCCGAGAAGATCGTTGCGCCGTACATCCTGATCCTGGTCACCACGCCGATGCTGGCGCTGGTGCCGCTTCTGATCCTGCGTTTCGGCTTCGGCTACACGCCGCGCATCATCGCGGTGGCGCTTGCCGCCGGGCCGATGGTGATGATCAACGCGGCGACGGGCTTTCGCCGCGTCGACAGCGCCAAGATCGCGCTGGCGCGTTCCTATGGCGCCAGCACCTTGCAGATATTCTGGAAGATCCGCGCGCCGATGGCGCTGCCGATGATCCTTGTCGGCCTGATGATCGGCGCGATCTTCGGGCTGCTGACCGCGGTCGGCGCCGAGATGGTCGGCGGCGGCTTCGGCCTCGGCAACCGGCTGACCACCTATTCGTCGATGATCCAGATGCCGCAATTCTTCGCGGTGGTTCTGATCCTGTCTACGCTCGGCATCCTGATCTACGTGCTGTTCTTCCTGATCGGGAAGAAATGGGCGAGCTGGGAGGCGTAGTGCATGTCACCCAAAAGTGCGCAGCGGTTTTGGGATAACGACATGCAGGCGAGGAGACGACGGCGCCCGGGAGGCGGGCGACAGGCAAGAAACTACCAGCAACAAAAAGGGGAGAATGCCATGACCAGGGAAAATTATATCGGTTCCAAAGCGGGCATCAGCCGCCGCACCTTCCTGCAGGTTACCGGCGCCGGCCTGGTGACGGCCGCCGCGCTCGGCGGCTCGAGCTTCAGGGCGCTGGCCGAGCCCTACGGCAAGTTCACCTGGATTTCGCCGCGCGGCACGCTCGAAGTGCTCGACGATTATCCGTACTGGGCCGCCAAGAAAGCAGGCTATTTCGGCGACCTCGACACCGACATGCAGCCGGGCCCGTCGGACGGCACCGCGACGGTGAAGTTCGTCGATGTCGGCCAGGCCGATATGGGCTTTCCCTCGCCCGGCGTGTTCTCCTTCGCCATCCAGAACGGCATGAAGCTCAAATCCGTGTTCCACATGGGCGCGCGCGACACGTTCAGCTTCGCCTTCCGCAAGGGCGAGGGAACGAAAGACCTGAAGACGCTCGAAGGCAAGACCATCCTGCTCGGCTCCGCCGCATGGCAGTCGATCACCGACCCGCTGCTGGCTTCGCAAGGCGTCGACATCAATAAAGTCAAGTATGTCGAAGCCGGCTGGCCGACCTGGGGCACCGCACTTGCCGGCGGCCAGGGCGATGCGGCGCTGTCGTGGGAAGGGCTGCGGGCCGAGTGGATCGCCAAGAACCTCAACTTCGAATATTGGCTCGGCGTGCAGAATTCAAAACTGCCGGCGAACACTTTCGTCGTGCGTGCGGCCGATCTGGGGGATCCCGACCGCAAGGCGTTCCTGGAAAAATACCTGCGCGGCTGGGCGATGGGCCTCGAATTCGGCTACCAGAATCCACGCGCGGCCGTCGAAGCGGTGTTCGAGCAGTTCCCGACGCTGGCCAAAAATCTCGGGCCTGAGCTCGGCACCACCTCGATCCTGCAGCAGATCAACGTCTTCCGTGGCGACATGGACAAGCGCGAAGGCTGGGGCTCGCACGACATGGCGAGCTGGCAAGGCTTCTTCGACCAGATCCACAAGATCGGCCAGATCACCAGTCCGGTAAAAGCCGCGGATGTCTGCACCAACGAATTGATCGGCCCGGCCAACGATTTCGACAAGGCCAAGGTCAAGGCCGATGCGGACGGTTACAAGCTGTCCGAGGGCTTTGCTGCGCTCGATGTCGACAACATCAAGGCGCATCTGTTCGATTCAGCGGTTAAGTAAGGCGCTGGGGGTAATTGTCGATGTCGGCGCCGCCCCTCATTGCTCTGCGGCCGCCGGTTTGCAGGACCTGGGTTCCTCTCCCCACTTCGTGGGGCGAGGAACCCAAGTTCTGCAGAGGCAGCCGCACTTGGCGCTTAGCAATCCTCTTCCCCAATGAGGTCCATTTGAGAGAAGGTGCCGGCAGGCGGATGAGGGGCAGCACCAACCTGAAGTGATTGCCCTGGATAAACATACGGGCGGCGACAGGGTTGCCGCCCACTATACGATCAAGAAGAACAAGGGAGGTGGCATTGGCCGACAAAGTAAAGGTGCTGGTGATCGGTCTTGGCAATATGGGCGCGTCGCACGCCAGCGCCTATCACAGGCTCGACGGCTTCGAGATCGTCGGCATCATGAGCCGCACGATCAAGAGCAACAAGAACATCCCGGCGCAATTAGCCGGATATCCGCTCTACGAGGATTTCGACCTGGCGCTGAAAGAGACCAGGCCGGATGCCGTTTCCATCAACAGCTGGCCCAACACGCATGCCGAATATGCGCTGAAGGCCATCGCCGCCAATTGCCACGTGTTCATGGAAAAGCCGCTCGCCACCAATATCGGGGATGCCGAGAAGGTGGTTGCGGCGGCTCGCGCCAAGGACCGCAAGCTGGTGCTCGGCTATATCCTGCGCGTCCATCCGTCGTGGATCAAATTCATCGAGGTTGGCAAGACGCTCGGCAAGCCGCTGGTCATGCGCCTCAACCTCAACCAGCAAAGCAGCGGCAGCGCTTGGCACTGGCACAAGAACCTGATCGATTCACTGATCCCGATCGTCGATTGCGGCGTGCACTATGTCGACGTCATGTGCCAGCTGACCGGCGCCAAACCGGTGCGCGTCCACGGCGTCGGCGCCAAATTGTGGGCCGATGCCGCCAAGCAGAACTATGGCCATCTGCACGTCACCTTCGATGACGGTTCGGTCGGCTGGTATGAGGCGGGCTGGGGCCCGATGATGAGCGAGACGGCCTATTTCGTGAAGGATGTGGTCGGCCCCAAGGGCGCGGTCTCGATCGTCGCCGGCCAGCAGGCGAGCAGTGCAGCCGAGCTGGCCGAGGTGTCGAATTCAGCCGATATCGACCGGCACACCAAGACCGATGCGCTCAAGATCCACTATGCCGAGGTCGACGGCGACAAGAACTTCAAGAAACCCGACGAGATCGTCAGCATGGAGGACGAGCCCGGCCATCAGGAGCTTTGCGATCGCGAGCAGGCGTTTTTCCTGCGCGCCATCCGCGAGGATCTCGACCTGTCCGAACAGATGAATGCCGCGGTCAACAGCCTGCGCATCGTGCTTGCCGCCGAGCAGAGCATCGAAGAAAGGCGGACCGTCGAGCTGACGTGAGGCCATCTGCGCTGCTGGCGCGGCAATCGCTTAGGCTTGTGCCGCCCCTCATCCGCCTGCCGGCACCTTCTCCCCGTAAGTGACGGGGAGAAGGGGGCTGGCCGCAACGCCGGCGATCCCCCTCTCCCCGTTTTTCACGGGGAGAGGGGAAGGGTGAGGGGCAGCGCAGGCCACCGCGATTTGCCTAGCATCAGCCCATGCGTCGCGCGGGATGCTGGTCCGAACCGCCGTCCAGCCACGCAAGGTCGTCGGGCGAAAGCGCGATGTCGAGCGCCTGCAGACTGTCGTCCAGCTCGTCGAGCGTGCGCGGTCCGATCAGCGGGACGGACGGGAACGGCTGGGCCAGGACGTAGGCGAGCGCGACATGGATCGGGCTCTTGCCCAGCCTGTTCGCGAGCTCGATCGCCCGGTCGCGACGGCCGAAATTTTTCTCCGAGTACCAGACCCGGACCAGCTCTTCATTGTCACGCTGGTCGCGCCCGGCGCGGCCGGTGAAGAAGCCCCGGCCCTGGCTCGACCAGGCGAAATTGGGCATCTGCCGGGCGGTCAGCCACGCCTTCCATTCATCGTCCGACGACGTGACGCAACCCGGCCAGATCGGGACCAGCATTTCGGCCAGCGAAAAATTGTTCGAAAGCGCGCCCGGCCTCTGCTTGCCGGTCCGCTCGGCATAGGCAATCGCCTCGTCCATGCGTTCCTTCGTCCAGTTCGAGCCGCCGAACGGACCACGAATGCGGCCAGCCCTGACTTCCTGATCCATTGCGTCGACGAATTCGTCGACCGGCACGTCCGGGTCGTCGCGGTGCATGAAATAGACATCGACATGATCGGTTTGCAGCCGGTCGAGCGACTGGGTGAGCTGCTTGCCGATAACATCGGGATAGCAGAGCGGGGTGTGTGCGCCCTTGCCGATGACCACCGCTTGCTCACGCACACCGCGGTTTTTCAGCCATTGGCCGAGCAGCGTTTCGGTGTAGCCGCTGCCATAGATATAGGCCGTGTCGAAGACGTTGCCGCCGGCTTCGAAATAGGCATCGAGCAGGATCATGCCCGAGGAGAACGTTCGAAAATCCTCGAAGCCGAGCGCCAGGCACGAGGCCGGCCGCGGCAGGCACGGAATTTCGCGCTTCGGGATGGTGGTGCCGCCGGAGCGCAGCCGCCGGCCGGCGATTGTGTTGACGCGTCGTTCGGGCTTCTCGATCCCGTATTCGAGGCCGATTGCGGCACGCCATTTGTCGAGCACGCGCAGATTGCCGAGGCTGTCGGCCCAGCCCATGCCCGGCCAGGCAAACTCCTGCTTTCCAGCCAGGATCGCCTCGCCGGCGGCGTCGACCTCGAAAGCGTAGAGCCAGCGGTCTTCTCTGACCTCGACCACCTCCTCACCGTCCGGACGGATGATGCGGATTTCGCCGGTGCCGCCTTCCTTGCCGCTTGCGAACCAGAAATCCGCGACCTCGATGCGGCCCTTGGTGCCGAGGATGCGCAGGACGTTGTCCTGCGCCAGCGAGATGCCGCAGGAGACTTCGGCGACGATGCCGCTGGGAAAATGCAGCAGCGCCGAGGCCCATTCGTCGACGCCAGACTGGCCAAGATGGGCTGCGCCGACGACCTTGTCCGGCTCGGCGAAGGGTTTTCCCAATGCTGCCCCGGCAATCAGCCGCGCCATCGAGACGGGATAACCGCCGACATCCAGAATGCCGCCGCCGGCGAGGTCGTTGGCATAAAGCCGGTGCTCCGGCATGAAATCAGGCATGGCGAAGCCGAAGCTCGACTTCACCATGCGCACCTCGCCGATTGCGCCGGACCTGACCAGCTCGACCAGCTTTGCCGTCTGCGGGTGCAGCCGGTACATCAAGGCTTCGCCGAGAAATGTCCCGGCCTTGCGCGCCGCATGGACCATCGCGTCGGCCTCGAAGGCGGTCAGCCCCATCGGCTTTTCGCAAAGCACATGCTTTCCGGCCTCGGCCGCCTTGATCGCCCATTCGGCGTGGCTCGGATGCGGCGTCGAAATATAGACCGCATCGACGTCCGGGTCCGCGAGCAAAGCCTCGTAACCCTCGAGGATGCGGGCGCCGGGGAAGTTTTCAGCGAAGCCTGATTTGCCGGGATTGCGCGCGCCAATCGCGACCAATGTGCCGGTGCGCGAATGGGCCACGCCGCCGGCAAAGGCCTTGGCGATGGTGCCGGGCCCGAGAATGCCCCAGCGGATCTTTCGTGGTTCGGACGTCATTTTTAGATCTCCTTGGGGTCGCCTCGGCGTAGTAAAAGAAAATTGCGTGTCCTGGTGTGCATGTCGTTGTCCCAAACCGCTGCGCGGTTCACGCCCGAGGGCTTTTGGGCGACTTGCACTAGCGAATGCGGGCACCTGACTTGTCGAAGAGAAGCGACCGGCCGGCCTTGATCGACACCACCATGTGGTCGCCAGTCGCCCGCTGCCGCGATGCCTCGCGCTCGATGATCAGTTCCTCTCGTCCGGCATTGGTCCCCGGGTTGGCCCCGGCACTGGCATAGACATAGCTCACCGATCCGAGATGCTCGGCGACATCGGCCTTGACGGCGATGTCGCAATCGCCTTCGCCGGCCTCGAAGAAATGCTCTGGCCGGACGCCGAGCACGACCTCGCTGCCGACTGCTGGCGGGGCACCCGAAAGCGGCTTGCGCAGTTTGGCGCCACAATGGTTGGCGAGTTCGACGGTCGCTGCACCGTCGCCGGCCTCGACCACTTTCGCCGCCATGAAATTCATCTTCGGCGAGCCGACGAAACCGGCGACGAAGCGGTTGGCGGGGTCGTCATAGAGATCGAGCGGCGCGCCGATCTGCTCGATATTTCCGGCGTTTAGCACGACGATCCTGTCGGCCAGCGTCATCGCTTCGGTTTGGTCGTGCGTCACATAGATCATGGTGACGCCGAGCTCCTTGTGCAGGCGCGAGATCTCGACCCGCATCTGCACCCTGAGCTCGGCGTCGAGATTGCTGAGCGGCTCGTCGAACAGGAACACTTGCGGTTCGCGCACGATGGCGCGGCCGATGGCGACGCGCTGGCGCTGGCCGCCCGACAATTGTCGCGGACGCCGCTTCATCAGCTCGGCGATGCGGAGGATCTCGGAGGCACGCTTCACCCGCCGCTCGGTGTCAGCCTTCGGATTGCCGTTCATCCTGAGCCCGAAGCTCAAATTCTGCTCGACACTCATATGCGGGTAGAGCGCGTAGGACTGGAACACCATGGCGATGCCGCGGTCGGCAGGCTCGATATTGTTCACCACCTTGCCGCCGATGGCGATCTCGCCGCCGCTGATGTCCTCGAGCCCGGCAATCATCCTCAGCAGCGTGGACTTGCCGCAGCCGGAGGGGCCGACGAAGACGACGAATTCGCCGTCCTCGACGTCGATATCAGCGCCGTGAATGATATGAAAGCTGCCGAAGCGCTTGACGACATTTTTGAGTGTGACCGCTGCCATGCTGATCCTATTTGATGGCGCCGGCGGCAATGCCGGCGACGAAATGGCGCTGCAAGAGCACGAACACGACGAGCATCGGCACGGTGAGCATCACGGCGCCCGCCATGATGCCGCCCCATGACACTTTGGTGAGGCCGATCAGCGTGCCGAGCGCTACCGGCGCCGTCATCGCGCCGGGCTTGGAATTGATCAGCAGCGGCCAGAGATAGTTGTTCCAGGAAGCAAGGAACAGGATGATGGCGAGCGCCGCCAGCATCGGCCGCGCCAGCGGCAGTGCGACGAACAGGAAGATCCGCCATTCCTTGACCCCCTCGACCCGAGCGGCGTCGAACAGATCGCCCGGCATCATCGAGAAGCTCTGCCGCATGAACAGCACGCCGAGCGAATTGAAGAGCGGCGGCACGATCAGCGCCACCCAGGTGTTGGCGAGCTTGAAGTCGCGCGCCACCATGATGAATTGCGGGATCAGCACCACAGCGTAGGGAAGCGTGATGGTGCCGAGGATGATGGCGACGACCACGCCCTTGCCGAAGAACTGGTAGCGCGCCAGCGCCCAGCCGGCCATCGAAGTGAGCAGCACCGACAGGAACGTGTAGGTCACCGCCACCGAGACGGAGATGCCGATGGCGCCGATGAAATTGGTGTCGCGCTGCAAATTGTTGACATTGTCGAGGAAGCTGCCGTGCGGCAAAAGCTCGATACTGGGGCTAAAAATGCCTCTGTCGGGCATGGTCGAAAAGATCACCATCATCCACAGCGGAAACAGCCAGATCAGCGCCAGCGGCGTCAGGAACAGATGCAGCGCGATGCTGCGCCCCAGTTTTGAAGAGGAACGCGAGCTCATTTCGGATCCCTCGTCAGCCACAGTTGCACCAGCGAGATGGCGATCGCCAGCCCGGCCATGGTGTAGGCGATGGCCGAGGCGTAGCCGAAGTTGAGCGATCGGAAGCCCTGGCGGTAAAGCAGCAGCCCGAGCGTTTCGGTGCCGCCGCCCGGTCCGCCGCGCTCGGTGATCAGGAAGGGCTCGGTGAACAGCTGCATGGTGCCGATGATCGACAGCACGGCGCAGAACACGATGATCGGCTTGAGCAGCGGCAGGGTGATGTAGAAGAACTGCTTAAGCTTGCTGACGCGGTCCAGCGTCGCCGCCTCGTAGACGTCCTGGGGGATGGACTGCAGGCCGGCGAGCAGGATGATGGCGTTGTAGCCGGCCCAGCGCCAGGTCACCGCGATCATGATGACCGCCATCGCCGGCGTGACGTTGGAAAACCAGTCGATACGGGGCAGGCCGACGCTGTTCAGCAGCTTGTTGATGATGCCGTAATCGAGATTGAACATCAGCCGGAACGCCGCGGAATAGGCAACTTCACCGACCACGACCGGGGCGAAGAAGGCGAAACGGAACAGGCCACGGGCCTTGAGCAGAGGCGAATTGAGCAGCACGGCCATGACGATCGCCAAAGTGATCATCACCGGCACCTGGATGACGAGGATGAGCAGCGTGTTTTTCAGCGCGTTGAAGAAGGCGGGGTCGCCGGTCAACCGGCCCCAGTTGAAGGTGGGCGCGAACCGCCACGGCACAGTGCGCGTCGCCTGGAAGGAGATCAGAAAGGAGCTGATGATCGGCCACAGCCAGAAGATCGAGAAGATCAGCAGATAGGGTGCGAGGAAGCGATACGCCGTGGCGTTCTGATAGCGCATTCTTTCTCCTTCCTGTCTCGCGCTGGAACGCGGGGTTAATGATGCGGCTGCAACCGGTGGTTCATGGACTTCTGGTGAGGACCACTTGTCGATCTCGGCGCTGCCCCTCATCGCCCTGCCGGGCACTTCTCCTCGTATAGTGACGGGGAGAAGGGACGGGCCGCAATCTGGGCGTGCATTCTGCAACGTTGCTGATTGGCGAAACCATTGATGAGAGCGCCCCTCTCCCCGTCACTATACGGGGAGAGGATGCCGGCAGGCAGGTGAGGGGCAGCGCAAACGTCCCAGAAAGGAGGCGCTCCGAACCCGTCTTCGACTTCGGCTCGGCATCACCCGAACTCCAGATCACTCTTCGACCGGCAGGCCGGTCGCCGAGGCGATCTGGCTTGCGGCATCGTCGAGCGCCGCCTTGGCGTCGGGGTAGCCACCGCCCAGATATTTGGTCTGCACCGCGCGGACGATGATTTCCGCGTCGCTCTGGAACGGGGTGCCGCGGCTGGGGACGACCTTGGGCAAGGTGCCGAGGATTTCCTTCCACACCGCCTGACCGCCCCAATAGGGCTGGCGTTCGCTGACATAGGGGTCATCGAGCGCCGAGATCAGTGACGGCACGAGGCCAAAACCCTTCAGCATCGCTATCTGGCCCTCATTGGTCGCAAGCGAGTATTTCAGGTAGGCGTAGGCGGCCTCCTTGTTGTTGGACACCGAGGTGATGGCGAGCGACGAACCGCCGAGATTGGCGGCGCGCGGGCCGTCGGCAGTGAGGCTCGGCATCAGATAAACGCCCCATTTGCCGCTGCCGTCGGGCGACTCGGTGCGTATGGTGCCCTCATACCAGCCGCCATACATCTGGGTGGCTACGGTGCCGGCGGTGTTGTTGGTGATCTTGGTGCTCCAGTCGGCCGAGGTGATGATGCCGGCGTCCTTCATCTCCTTGATCTTGGTCATCGACGCCACACAGGCCGGCTGATTGACGGTGATCGACTGCCCGTCGGCGGCGAAATAGGCGCAGCCCTGCTCGTTGGAGATCATGCGGAAGAATTCGGAGTCGCCGTTGAAATCGGCGTTGGTCATCGTCACGCCGGGATTGGCGTCCTGGATCTTCTTGCCGGCGGCAATGAAATCGTCCCAGGTCTTGATCGAGCTCGGATCGACGCCGGCCTTCTCATAGAAGTCGCGGCGGTAGTACATCGCCACCGGGCCCGAATCCCACGGCATCGCATAGGCCTTGTCTTCCACTTCGAGCTCGGTGCGCTTGAAATCGGGGAATTTTGCCTGGTCTTCGGCCGTATAGCCCAGCGTGTGGAGGTCGACGAAGCAGTCCGGGAACTGGCTCCAGTAGTTCTCGGCCTCGCCGTTCTCGATCGTCACGATATCCGGCAGCCCCTCGCCACCGGCGGCGCAGCCGGCGATCGACTTGTCGTAGGTCGGCTGGTTGCCGAGATCCTGGACCGTGACCTTGATGTCGGGGAATTGCTTGTTGAAGCCTTCTATGGTGGCCTTCAGCGATGAAGCGGCGACGTTCCAGCTCCAGATCGTGATTTCGCCGGATTGCGCAAAGGCCGGGGCAGAGCCCAGGGCAAGCGCGAGCGCGGCGCAGGTCAGTATGGTGCGCATTGAAATCCTCCCATTTCATTTGCTCTCTCATCGCGAGCGTGCCTAGACTAGGCACTGGGAGAGGCTTGTCCGCGACAAAAGGAATAAAAAATTGGCGGAAAGTAAGATGCCAGAAAGGCCGTTTTATCAGCCTGGCGCCAGCAGCGTGGAGGGTCTGCCGCTGCTGCTGCAGATGTTTCACACCGAGCCTCTGGTGATGCTGAAGCCGCACTGGCATGCCCAGGTCGAGGTGAATTTCATCGTCCGCGGCGCCGTGCACTACCGGATGGATGAGCACGAGATCTCGCTTTCGGCCGGCGACATGTGCCTGTTCTGGGGCGGCCTGCCGCACCAGATGGACGAAGCGTCGGACGACGCCGTCTATGCCGGCGCGCATCTGCCGCTGGTGCACTTCTTCCGGCTGCATCTTCCCGCCGACGTCCGCAACCGGCTGATGACAGGCGCGACATTGGTGACCGGCGCCACCGACCGGTCGGACGACCACAATTTCGAGCGCTGGAACCGCTATGTTCGGTCGGGCGATCCGGGCAAGGCCGAGCACGCCGTCAACGAGCTGTTGCTGCGGCTGGAGCGGGTGCGCTTCGAGCCTTACCGGCTGGTACCCGAAACCCCGATCGAGCAGGAACCAGGCAGTCCCTTCGATCAGCAATCCCTGCGCAATGTCGGGCGCATGTGCGACTTCATCGCGGAGAATTTCCTCTACGACGTCGACTGCGTTGATATCGCGGCGGCGGCCGACATCCATCCCAAATACGCCATGAGCATCTTTAAGAAATCGACCGGCATGACGCTCAACGAATATGTCAACCTGTTGCGGCTCAGCTACGCGCAGGCGCTGCTGATGCACCAGGACGCCAACGTGCTGCGCGTCGCCATGGACTCCGGCTTCGGCTCGCTCAGCGCCTTCAACAAATCGTTCCGCAAGCTGGCCGGCATGTCGCCGTCGGATTTCCGCAGAGGCGCGGGCGCAAGATAGTTCCCAGCCAGGTCGGCCCGGCACCAAAACGGCCACGGTTAGTGGCCAATTGAGCGCCCACGCAAAGACGCACCACCGGCCCGAAGCCGGTGGTGCTCTCTGGACAGTCTGTAGGGGCAGGACCGTTCCAGGGATCCCTAGGGATCAGGCTTAAATGTCGGCTTTTCCTTGACCCATGGCATCGGCCGAACAGATGAAGGAGCCTGCCAACTGGCTAAGAATCTCGACACTGCGATGCACCGCCGAGCAGCGCATGGTTTGCAATACTATTCGGCTGCGTCAGGAATTTCGCCGGAGGTGTCGTCGGAAGTCTCTGCCGGATCGGCCTTTCTTGCCAGGAACTTGTCCAAGGCTGCCTGCAAGGACAAGGTGGCCTGCGCTGAGGCCGGCGTCGTAGAAACGACAGCCATTGCATGAGCAATTCCGGTCGTGGACTTATCCCTGGCCGCCGCAGACGTTGCGGCTCCGTGTCCCTGCGATCCGGCCGCGGCCGAATTTCCGCCATTGCCGTTGCTTGCGCCGTTACCCTTGCCATTGCCATTGCCGCCGGGTCCGGCGAGGACTGGAGATGCGACAAGGGCGAGAGCGGCGACCGTTGCGAAGAGACTGGTTCGAGTTTTCATGATTCCTCCTTCGAGCCGCCCTCCCGCCAGGATGGTTCCGGACTATGAATATGAGGACTCTCTAATGTGATGGTCCACTGTTCAGCCAGTTTCGTCTAAATGCGCCCGTCCGCAAGGGACCTTGGTCCGAAATTGAAAAGCAAAGGTCCTAGCTCTATTGGGCGGCGTATTCCGAGCGGCGAACAAAGCGCGGCAAAGGCTGGTGCAGACCTTAAGGTTAGACCATCCTGGTTACTTGCTCATGCTGCCAATACTAAACTAAAAGCAACGGCTGGTCGGCGGGCGAGCTGGTATCGAAGCTTAGATCGCGGGCATCGGGGGCAAAGAGACGTGCGCGTCCGAACCGTGGTTTGTAGTGACAAAGCAGGGTAGATACGGCGCGAAACACGGGAATCCCGATTTCCGCGCGGGTCATTTCTGCAAACCACAAATCGATTCCTCTATGCGCCAAGGCGTTGAGCACGTCGGATAGGTCACGTTCAACCGCTGGATGAGGTAGACTTGGCGCGACGTGTTGGATCGGGGCCATATTCAGAGGTGGCGTTTTCATAGAGGCTTTCTCTCGCCATCGCGACCAAGCGCCAGCTTCGTCGCCAAGCACTCGTGAAGCCCCGAGCGAAATCTCCATTTGAAGCATCTCCGTCAAGGCAGCTGTCGCAGCGGACTGTAGGTTTTTGCCCGCAGCAAAGCCTAGCGAGACGTCTTTGCCTTCCGGTTCAGCAGAAGCGGCGGCAATCACCGGGATATTGATGTCCGAGGTGATGTCGAAGAGCCAGGTTCGACGCTCGCGATCCCACAGCCAGTCAACAAGAGCATCGATGCCCGAGAGACAGGAGGGATCAATTATTTGGCGCTGCCTTCTTCCATACCACCAGCGACCTGTCGCATCCCTCTCGACTAGCTCCAAGATAGCCGCCAGTTTCGCAGCGTCCGCACTCGGCCCTGCAGCGCACCCACTGCTATCGCCGATGGCGACCGCGCCCTCCTCGCCGGCCTCTTTCCGTCCTATGAAAGCAAAGTCTGCTGGTATGAACGCCCCATCCCCCCCAAATGCATCTTCAACCTTCAGCCAGTCCAGCGCGGCAGATTCATCCCTGATCGGCGGTCGCCAATCAAAGCCAATATTTTCTTTGTTCCATACACCGCGGGCGACGATCTGATGGGAACTGAAGCCGTTCAGGCTTTCAGGAGCGATTGCCGCTGACCCGATCTCGTCGACTGTAGCGGTGATCAACGGCTCATCACCCCATGAGCAGCAACTGAAGAGTTCGGCTGCCTCGCCAAGGCAACTCGCCCGGCAGTCGTCCATGCTCAATCCTCGGCCGCTCGCCAGCCTGCCAGTTTCGGGCATTGCTGAGCGCGGCGTTGCCGGCATTTGCAACAAAGCATTCTTAGGGATCGCGATAGCGAAGTGAGCCGGAACATCCGTCATAGGCAGGTTAATCACGTCGAACAGCTCGCCGACTCTGGCGAGCTCGCTACACCCATCTATGAAAGCAATTGCCATCGGTTCGTTGTATCGTCGACTAAGCCCGCATTGGAGAGCAGAATAGCACATTCGACAGGGCATCAGCGGCGACTATGCAAGCGAGATCGGAGCGAGCGACCCTTAAATCAATCCTGTTTGCGGATCTGGCTCAATATAGCCAGCTAACCGCCGCCGACGAACTTGGAACACTGGATCTCGTTTCGCAGTGTTTCCAACTCTTCCAAACCCATTGCGAGGAATTCGGCGCCGAGTTCATTAAGACGACCGGCGACGGGGTCCTGATACTGTTCGACGGTGTATCGAACGCCATCGACTACGCCCTTTTCATGCAGGGTAGCCTAGCTGACCTCCTAGACAGGAGAGCGTTTTACAGTCGGTTCCGGATCGGATTGCATATTGGAGAGGTTCATCGCCGTGAGGGCGACGTGTTTGGCCATGCGATAAACGTGGCTGCTCGGGTGCAGGCTATGGCCGAGCCAGGCGGTGTGTGTGTGACGCAAGACGTCTATTGGGCGGCCCGCAACACCGGGCGGTGGCGGTTTCGGTTCGCCGGGCGGCCCGCTTTGAAGAACATGCCTGAGCCGCTGACGCTCTACAACGTGGTTGCCTCCAACCTTGCTGATGTCCCGGACAACGGCCATCAGCGACTGATTTCGGTCATTGATGGGCTTGGCCTTTACAGGGAAGATGGCGAAGCAATCGCATTGCGTTCCCCGAAAGCGCAGGCACTGATTGGATACCTCGCACTGTCCCGCAATTTTCAGGAGGTGCATGACCGGCTGGCTACCTTGATCTGGCCAGAACGTGGCCCGGTAGCCGCTCGGCGTGCGATGGCGAACTGCCTACAGATCGCGGACAGATCAATTGCGGGTGGCTCCGCGGCAGGAATTCTCAGACGCGGAAATATTATCGGGTTGAGCCCCTCGCGCATAACCGTCGATGTCGTTCGCATGTTGAATGATCTTGGAGAGGGCAAGATTGACGACCTGCTGCTCAAACGATCGGATTGGTCCGAGGCGATCTTATATGGCCTAGAAGACACCAGCGACCTATTCAGCGCATGGCTGAGCGTGACCAGGCACAACTGGCGTGACCACGCATTGGAGGCCTTAGAGGCCATGCTGGAACGCTTCGAGATTTCCGAACCTGCAATGCGCAGGGCAGCAAATGCCCTCTTAGTACTCGAACCTAGCCATGAACGCGCTGCGCGCTGTCTCATCCGCCACCATGCAGAACTGCAGAATGTCGCCGCTGCAATGCGCGTCTATGAAAATCTGCGCGATCTTCTGCGCGAACGATATCAGTTGCTGCCTAGCATGGAAACGACGGCTTTGGCAGAGGCGCTTAAGGATCCGGGCCCGCAATTGTTGAGCAGAGGGAAACCACCGCGGCCGAGCGGACCCGCGCCAGCGCTCGCGGTCGGAAAATTCGAGACGCGAACTAAGAAAATCTCTCTTCTGGTATGGGGATTCCGCTCGGAACTAATCGTCAATTTGTCCAAATTTCGGGAGTTCACAGTCGTCGAGTTGAAGGATGGCGCGATCGAAGGTCCCGACACGGACTATCTACTGACAGCCCAATGCGTGGACCACCAAGATGATATGCAATTGGTCGTATCGGTAAGCGATCCCAACACGAACCAGGTCATTTGGAGTGAGTCTTTTAGGTTTTCGCTCGGCAACTGGCTATCTCTGCAGAAGCAGTTAGTCGGAAAAATCGCCTCAACTCTAGAGGTTTACCTTTCACATGACAGGCTGTCCCGGCAAGTCAGGGGCCTCCCGCAAAACCTCGGTGTTTATGATGCTTGGTTGCGCGGCGAGGATTTACTAACTCGCTGGACACCAGATGCCGACGACGAGGCCGAACGGCTGTTCGAAGGTGCAATCGCTGCCGACCCGAACTTTGCTCCCGCCTATGCCAGTCTGGCCAGCATCCACAATGCACGGCAATTCATCCGACCGGGAATTGCTGCCGATCCTTCCATAACGAAGCGGACAGCTGAACTGGCCCAGCGCGCTGTGGCCCTCGATCCCCTGGACGCACGCAATCATTTGGTCGTCGCCTGGTCAACAGCCATGACCCGACACTTCGAACAATCGGAAGTGCACTACGAACTAGCCGCTGAACTCAACCCTAACAGTCCGAAAACTTTGGTCTCGGCCGCTCTAGGTATGGCTTTCATGGGCCGCGTCGATCCTGCCTCGCGCCTGCTGGAGCGTGCAATGGATTTGACATCCATGTTTTTGGACTACCAGTGGTCTCACATCGCGGTAATCCGTTATTTTGCCGGAGATTTCGAAGGCGCTGTAGCGGCCGCCGACCGGTCGAGGAATGCGATCGTCGACACCGCTGGTTGGAAAACTGCCGCCCTGCGCAAGTTAGGCAGAACGGATGAAGCTCGTGCGGCGCTGATGCAATTGCACACGTCTGTTGCTGCGGCCTGGGCAGGGCCCAAGCCCCCGACGCCGAAGGAGATTTTGCGCTGGTTTGTAGAAGCCTTCCCCATCAAGCGGGACGAGGATCGGCGAGATCTGGAGCAACTATGCCAGGCAGAATGATCCTCGCAAACAATAGCGCGACCCGCGCTCACGTTTGAGACGGGTCGTTTCGTTTTAGGGACAAGTGACGTGTTGACTGGCTCAGTGGGCCATGGCGCGAACAATGGCCGGCGGTCCCAAAAGCAGGTCCCGCCGGCTGATCTAAGGCCGCCTCAACGGCAGCGGGTGAGCAGCATCAATCCGAACAGGAATTTGCAGGCTTGGTCCACTTCTGGCGAGGTACCGGCGCCGTATAGCTCACTAATTGCCCTCACGTGTTCTGCGAGGTAACCAGTATCCAGGGGAGGATCGCTCGCTTCCATTTCGGGCAATACAATATTATGTTTCCCGAAGGTGCCGCTAGCTTTCTTTCTACCGTCAGGTACGATAGTCACCTTACAATTATTTCTGTCAATTGGTTCGTCGACTTCAGGAGTAGTCCTCGTCAGTTGATATATAATGGCCGACCCTGCGTAACCTTGGAGTAAATCTGATTTATCCCTGTCACCAGCATCTTCAAAATCGCTGAAATCAGCGATCAAATTGGTGGCGACATCGATATATCCTTGCCTGTTCGGCAGGCCTCCATCAGGGTCATTACCTTCGAAGATCTTAAGCTTTGCCATTTGGTTCCTCCTCTTGAAAAAATTGGATCTCAAGTAAGTCCGAGAGCTCAAGCCGGCTCGGTCCGGTCGCACGCACACTTGAGTATTCCGAACACTGAAAAGAGGATTGCCCCGCCATACCTCGCGGCGGCGCCAATACATAAGCATCGCGTTCCCCACCCGCGGTGACAAAACTAACCATGCTAGTCCGCAGGGCGGAGGCCAACGCCCCGGCCAAACTATCATTCCAGGCACAGTGCCATCAAGTGACGGCCGAGCATCACTGAAGGCGGACCGACGTCTTCAGTGGACGAACGGGGATTGCTGAAAGGCTAGGAGCCAGAAACAGGAACGATCGAGAAGCTCCGACATGACAGTCTCGCGCTCTGTCAAATCCTCATAGCGCTGCGTGGCGCCCCCGCTCATCGGCACGGTGACGGTCTCGCCCCGCAAAAACCCGGAGAGTTCCGCAGGCTGGTCCATTTCGCGTCTGCCTTCGTTTCCGATATGGGTGAATCGGGTGCCCGTTTCACCTGCATGGCAGCCATTGCAGGTGGCGAGCGAAAACTTGCGGCGCGTCTCGACCGGGTCGTTGAGGCTATTGAGATCTGGGGCTGACCAGAAGTATATAGGGAACAAGGTGTTTGAAACGGCGCCCAGGAACGGATCGACATCGTCCGGAAAGCGCTCCCCAACAACATGCCGGTCATTGAGAATGTCGGCTTCGTTGATGACGAAATAGTCCAGTAGGATCCCTTTGCCGTTGAAATCATTGTGCGGCGTCTGCTTCACAGGGACAAGATCGAGCAGACCGGTATCCTCAAGGCGGAACTCGCGCATGTCCCAACCACTGGCGAGCTGATTCTCGTTGGTCCTCATCTGACTGAGCGAACTCGTATTGGGACGCTGACCCGGATTCGATCCATGATCGGTGAAGGCGCGGGTAACGGATTCGAGCGCCTCATTGTAGTCGGCAGTGCCGACGTCAAACTGGTCAAGATCTTTCCAACGTTGTTGCCATGCCTTGACCTCTATGCAGGAATTGGCAGCGATGCCGTATTCGAAGATCACTGTAAAGCTCGCTGGCGTACAGGAGCCGGTCATCAAGCCGAATACCAGCCGCCCCTCTCCTGCACTGCCCCCGGCGCCGAAACCGATACGGTCTGCAAGGTCGGGTCGGTTCACTATGGCGAGAAGCCGCGCCGGGAAGTAGTCGACATCGAGCAGCCCGCTGGGGGACAGTCCGCGCCACCCGTCGATGAAATGTTGCAGCTGCTGATGGCGCGCCGGGACGGTCCAGCCGTTGACCTCATGAGGGAGTCGCCAACTCAACAGCCAGTGCAGTGTGAATTCCTCGGGCGTAAGGCCGGTGCCATGTGCCAACTCGCGCATCAGGTGGCCGAAGCTCCACGGCCCGCCGGGCGAGCCGGTTCCGGTGCAAGCATCGAAGCTGAACTCGTCATCCTCGATCACGTCTTTCGCGGTAATCAGCAGCGAGCGATCACGGTCGATGGCGACGCGCGGTGCGGGCGGCGGAAACGTGGTGAAGATCGGGAAATCGAAGAGATATTCGACCTTGAATTGCTTGCGCTCCAAAGGGTCGAATCGGGACCCCGGCAGACGCTGGAACGGTGTCGTCGCGACGTTGATGTCGAGGGCCTTGGCGGCCCTCAACGGGTCCTGGAAGTCCAGCAGGCGCGCTGCCCGCTCCGCCTCCTGGCGCGCTTTCTTCAGGATTTCGGGCGTTTTGAGCTCGGCATCCCGGATCGCGTCAGCCGCGGTCACGATGTCGCGCGGCCCTCGACGGATTAGGATGTCCTGGCCTGGATCGCGCAGAACGTCGATCGTCGCCCTAAGGCCGGCGCGCAGCGCTTCGAACTCGGCCGTCGTGTCAAACTTGAAACGCGCGCTGAACACGCCGTCGCCCTTGACTCGATCCGGCCCGGCGCCATCGTCGCGAAATGTGACGGTTCCTTCCTCCATCGCCAATGAGAGCTCCGCTACATTGGATGGGCGAGCAGTTGCCATCTCGCCCCGAACCGTCCCGGAATCTTCCGTCAAAAATATGCGTAGCTCGGCGACATTGTTGGCCAGCGTCGCGGCTGTATCGGAAGGCGATCCGATGTTGGTTTCCTGCGTCGGGGCGGCGACAGCCGTCGCCAGCAATAGAAGCGACGATAGGAACAGTCCCGGCCATTCCCTTAGCAGCGGCGACAACGTAGTGCTCCCGACTTGTGCCAATTTCGCTCTACAGACTACCTGAAGATTGACCAACGCGACAGCGGCTTGTGTAATAGGCCTTAGCAGAGCGCTTTTCTGGTAGCCTGCGCACTGCTACTGGTGCATCTCGGCTTAACTAGGAGGTCCACGACCCGGTGCTTGGCCAGCAAAGCGTGATATCTGGAAGAGGGCCCCACGGTGAGCATCTAATGGGCATCGTGCAGTGAGCGGCACGGCACCGCCCCGGCGCCAGACAGCAAAAAGGCCCGGATACCCGGGCCCTTTAAGCTTTTCAAATCTAAAGAAGATTTGGAGCGGGTGAAGCGATTCGAACGCTCGACCCCAACCTTGGCAAGGTTGTGCTCTACCCCTGAGCTACACCCGCTCGCGCGGCTTTTTGGGCCGCAAGCCGCGCCTATATGGCTGAAGGGCGCGGCGATTGCAACAGGGAAATCGCAGGTTTTTTGGCCGCACCCGGCGACGTAAACGAGCCTTCCCTAGCGTGGATAGGAACGCAATCGGCAGCCTTGCCGCGCAACGGTCTTGTCTCGGCCGCGTCATTGGCCGTAAACGGCATGATCCAAACCGCGACAACAAGAAGGCCCCACAAGAAACACCATGCCGAAATCCGAAGCCGAGCTTTTTGCCTTTCTCGCCGATCTCGGGATCGAAGTGTCGACCTTGCGCCATCCGCCGCTGTTCACGGTCGCCGATTCGCAGGCGCTGCGTGGAGAAATCGCCGGTGGGCACACCAAGAACCTGTTCCTCAAGGACAAGAAGGACAATTTCTTCCTGGTCAGCGTCGGCGAGGAGGCGGTGGTCGATCTCAGGCAGATCCACCATGTCATCGGCGCCGCCGGGCGCGTTTCCTTCGGTAAGCCGGAGATGCTGATGGAGCTTCTCGGCGTCGTACCGGGTGGGGTCACGGTGTTCGGCGTGATCAACGATACAGAGTTGCGGGTCAAGGTCGTTCTCGACCAGGAGTTGATGGGCCATGCGGTCATCAATGCCCATCCGCTGACCAATGAGGCGACGACATCGATCGCCGCCGCCGACCTCGTCAAATTCGTCGAGGCAACCGGGCATGATGCTGTTATCTTGAAAGTCACGGCATGATCGCCACATGGATGACGATAAACCGACTTCTGACTGAGAATTAAGGACCTTGCGCCGGGCCGCTGGCTGGCGGCGCGACCGAAAGGGTACGAGATGAGCGACAACAATCAATTTGGCGGCCCATTTGGCGGCAATGGCGGACAGTATGCCACCACAGTGCAGTATGGCGGCGCTGACGCCACTTCGGCGAAAGTCGCGCTTGGCAGCGAGTCGCCTGTCGCTGTCGACGTCATCAAGGATACGACGACCGCCACATTTGCAGCCGACGTCATCCAGGAATCGCGCCGTCAGCCGGTGCTGGTCGATTTCTGGGCGCCATGGTGCGGGCCATGCAAGCAACTGACGCCGCTGCTGGAAAAGGCGGTCACGGCCGCTGGCGGCAAGGTCAAGCTGGTCAAGATGAATATCGACGACCATCCTTCGATTGCCGGACAGCTCGGCATCCAGTCGATACCGGCAGTCATCGCCTTCAGGGATGGCCAGCCGGTCGACGGCTTCATGGGCGCCATTCCCGAGAGCCAGATCGCCGCGTTCATCCAGAAGGTCGGCGGCAAGGGTAATGGTGCGCCGCAGGTGGCCGAGGCGCTTGCCGCGGCCGCGGAGGCGCGCGCCGCCGGCGATGTACAGACTGCGGCGGACATCTACGAGGCGATCCTGGAACAGGCGCCGGACACGATCGAGGCGATTGCCGGGCTTGGCGATCTGCTGTTCGAGGCTGGCGATGCCGAAGGCGCCGAAGCCGTGCTGGCGCGGGCGCCGGAAGCCAAGAAGGATGCGCCGCCGCTCGCCGCACTGCGCGCCAAGATGGCGCTTGCCGCGCAGGCAGCTGCACTTGGCAATCCGGCCGAGCTCGAGCGGCGCCTGGCTGAGAACCCCGGGGACCACCAGGCACGGTTCGATCTTGCCATGATCCAGAACGCCAACGGCGAGCGCATGGCCGCAGCCGACAATCTCCTGGCGATCGTCAAAGCCGATCGCTCGTGGAACGACGACGGCGCCAAGACGCAGTTGCTGCAGTTCTTCGAGGCATGGGGCATGACCGACGAGGCAACGCTGGCGGCGCGGCGCAAATTGTCGTCGCTGTTGTTTTCCTGAGCCCGCATCTGTTTTTGCTTGACGGCCTTGCGGTCGACGACGGCTGCGCCAGATTAGGAGGCCTGATCCGTTCTTCGCCTGGTGACGATTTTGGGTCTGGTGACGATTTTGGGTCAGGTTGCGGGGGGACGGCGGGCTTGATGCGCTTCTTGAGGGAGCGAGCGGAGGTTTGACGTGCAGGCGGGAAACGCGCATTACCGGCTCGATACGGATTTGCCGCCGACGGTTCCGATCTTCCCGCTTGAAGGCGCCCTGCTGCTGCCGGGCGGCCGCATGCCGCTCAACATTTTCGAGCCGCGCTATCTGGAGATGGTCGACGAGGCGATCGCCGGACCGCGGCTGATCGGCGTCATACAGCCCAGCCTCGACGGCGCGCGGCGTCCCGACGGCGAGCCGGCGCTTTGCAATGTCGGCTGCGCCGGACGCATCATCGCGCTTTCCGAGAGCGGCGACGGCCGCTACCTGATTTCGCTGCAAGGTGTGTGCCGGTTCCGTATCGTGCAGGAGCTCGCGGTCAAGACGCCCTTCCGCCAGTGCCGGTTTGCGCCCTTTCTCACCGATCTCGATGAAGATCAGGCAGAGGCCGGGATCGACCGGCCGGCGCTGCTCAAGGCGTTTCGCGCCTATTTGCAGGCCAACGATCTTGAAGCCGACTGGGAAAGCGTCAGCCGCGCCGAAAATGCCATGCTGGTCAATGCGCTATCGATGATGGCTCCCTATGGGCCGGCCGAGAAACAGGCGCTGCTCGAAGCGGCGGACCTGAAGACACGCGCCGAAACGCTGATCGCCATCACCGAAATAGCGCTGGCGCGCGAAAACGAGGATTTCGGCTCGAGTCTGCAGTAGGCAAAGTGGAAGGACGCAGAGCCAATTGCGGAAGTCGGCGCCGCCCCTCATCGCCCTGCCGGGCACTTCTCCCCGTATAGGGACGGGGAGAAGGGGCTGTCGGCAACCTTAGCGGACATTCTGCTACGCGGGTGATTGGCGAAACCATCGACGAGCGCCCCTCTCCCCGTCACTATACGGGGAGAGGATGCCGGCAGGCAGGTGAGGGGCAGCGCAAACGCCCGAAGATTGAGGACGAACGCGAAAACCGGAAGTGATTGCCCCCAGAGAAGGACAGACCGAATGGTGGATGGGCGTGATGGAAAGAAGGCCAATGTCGATCCCAAGCTGCTGGAATTGCTGGCCTGCCCGCTGACCAAGGGCCCGCTTACCTGGGATCCAGAGCGCGGCGAGCTTATCTCGAGGGTCGCACGGCTTGCCTATCCGGTGCGTGACGGCATCCCGATCATGCTGCCTTCGGAGGCGCGTTCGCTCCCCTTCGAGGACGGATTGCCGCCGCGCCTGGGTGGACCATCTTGAAGCGTGGTGATCCTTCGCGCCCCCCTCTGTCCTGCCGGACATCTCCCCCTCAAGGGGGGAGATCGGCCGTTACCGCCGCTTTCGCCAATCATCACCGTCGCAGGAGTGAGCGGAGCGCCAAAGCTGCCAATCTCCCCCCTTGTGGGGGAGGGCAGAGGGGAGCGCTGTCCCGCCGACACATCCCCTACTGAAAATTCCGCCCCTTGGGCATGACCCTTTCTGCCTTCCCCGATAGTGTCGCGATATCCTGCCGGCCGTTTTGCACGACGGGTACGTCGGGCTTCTCCTCCAAAAGCACGGACAGCCAGGGCGTCAAATCCTCGACCTTCTCGGCGACGATATGGATGACGTCCGATTCCGACTGCAGTTTGCCGGTGACACGCACCAGCCGCGCGCCCATGACAATGGGCCGGTAGCGGTTGAAGGTTCTTTCCCAGAAAATGACGTTGGCCACCGCTTGCTCGTCTTCCAGCGTCAGGAAAATCGCTTTGGCGTTACCCGGCCGCTGCCGCACCAGGACAAGGCCGGCGACCGAAACGCGCTTGCCGTCCCGAACTTGGCCGAGGCGCGCATTGGGCGTGACGCCGGATCGATCCAGCCGCTGGCGCAGAAAGGCAAGCGGATGCGCCTTCAGCGACAGGCCGAGCGAACGGTAGTCGTGGACGACATGCTCGCCGAGCGGCATTGTCGGGAGCCTGGTCTCGGGCTCGAGGTCGCGCAAGCGGATCGCCGGCCGGTCGAACAGCGGCAGGGTCTCAGCGGCACTCCTGCCGTCGAGCGCGCGGACCGCCCACAGGGCGTCGCGGCGGTCGAGGCCGAGCGAACGAAACGCGTCGGCTTGCGCCAGTTTCTCGATCTCATCGACGTAGAGGCCTGAACGCAGCCAGACATCGCGAACGGTTGCGTAGCCGTCGCCGCGTCTGGCGACAAACACCTCCATGCGCTCCTTCGACAGGCCCTTGACCTGGCGAAAACCCAACCGGACGGCATGATTGGTCCGGATGACGCCGCGCATTCCGGCATGGCGGCCGAGGATGCGGGCCGGGTCGAAGGGTGCGTCCTCCAATGCGCAGTCCCAACCGGAAAAATTGACGTCGACCTCGCGGATTTCGACGCCATGGTCGCGCGCGTCGCGGACAAGCTGAGCCGGCTGATAGAATCCCATCGGCTGGGAGTTCAGGATCGCGGCGCAGAACACGTCGGGATAGAAGGTCTTGAACCAGCAGGAGGCATAGACCAGCAGGGCGAAGGAGGCGGCATGGCTTTCGGGAAAGCCGTATTCGCCAAAACCCTCGATCTGCTTGAAGCAGCGCTCGGCGAAGTCTTTCTCGTACCCCCTCTTCATCATGCCATCGACCATCCGCTTGCGATAATTGCCGATCGTGCCGGTGCGCTTGAAGGTGGCCATGGCGCGGCGCAGTTCATCGGCCTCGCCCGGCCTGAAGCCGCCGGCGACGATGGCGATCTTCATCGCCTGTTCCTGGAACAGCGGCACGCCCAGCGTCCTGCCGAGTATCTCTTCCAGTTCCGGCTTGGGGTATTCGGGCTTTTCCTTGCCCTGCCGGCGGCGCAGATAGGGGTGGACCATGTCGCCCTGGATCGGGCCCGGCCGCACGATCGCCACCTCGATGACGAGGTCATAGAATGTTTTCGGCCTGAGGCGCGGCAGCATCGACATCTGGGCGCGCGATTCGATCTGGAAGACGCCGATCGTGTCGGCGCGGCAGATCATGTCGTAGACATGTTTGTCCTCGGCAGGGAGGGTGGCCAGCACATAGGGTTGGCCATAGTCATCCCGTGCCTCCGGATAATAATCCCTAAGCAGGGTGAAGGCGCGCTGCAGACAGGTCAGCATGCCGAGCGCCAGCACGTCCACTTTAAGGATTTTCACCGCGTCGAGATCGTCCTTGTCCCACTCGACCATCTTGCGTTCGTCCATCGCCGTCTTGATGATGGGCACGATCTCGTCGAGCCGGTCCCTGGTGATGACGAAGCCGCCGACATGCTGGGACAGATGACGGGGAAAGCCCATGATCTCGTTGGCGCATTCGATCACATGCCTTGTCGATGGATCGGTTTGATCGAGGCCGCCGGCCCTGGTCTCCTTTTCGCCGAGCTCCGATGTCGACCAGCCCCAGATCGAGCTGGACAGCGCGCTCCGGACATCGTCCGACAGGCCCATCGCCTTGGCCACTTCGCGCATCGCCGACCGGCCCCGGTAGCTGACGACGGCTGCGGCCAGCGCGGTGCGCTTGGCGCTGTATTTGGAATAGATGTACTGGATGACCTCTTCGCGCTTTTCATGTTCGAAATCGACATCGATGTCGGGTGGCTCGTTTCTTTCCTCGGAAATGAAGCGCTCGAAAAGCGAGTCGATCCGCTCGGGTCCCACTTCGGTGATGCCGATGCAATAGCAGACCACCGAGTTGGCCGCGGAGCCACGCCCCTGGCAGAGTATGCCCTGGCTGCGGGCGAATTTGACGATGTCGTAGACAGTCAGAAAATAGCGCGCGTAATTCAGGCGCTCGATCAAAGCGAGCTCTTCCCGGATGCGCTTCGTCACATCGGCGGGAACGCCTGAGGGGTACCGTATCGCCGCTCCCTCTCGAGCCAGCCTTTCCAGCTCGGCCTGTGGCCCTAGGCCCGATTCCGTCGGTTCGTCGGGATAGTTGTACTGGAGGTCACTGAGAGAGAAGCTCAATTCGCCGGCAAAGCGCAGCGTTTCCGCCAGTGCTTGCGGATGCCTGCGGAAAAGCCGCGCCATTTCCATTGGCGGCTTCAAATGGCGCTCGGCATTGGCCGCCAGTTCCAGTCCCGCTTCAGCGATAGGCACGTTGAGGCGAATCGCCGTCAGCACGTCCTGTAACCGGCGCCGTTCGGACGTATGGTAAAGAACGTCGTTGGTCGCCATCAGCGGAAGGCCTGATGCCCCAGCCATGGCAGCCGCCTGTTCTATACGGTAGCGGTCGTTGCCGTGATAATCCGGCGAAACGGCAAGCCGCAGGTTCTTGCCGAAGCGATCCTTGAGCCGGCTAATCAAAGTGAGATCATCCGCCGCCGGCGCCGACAGATCCGGCAGGATCGCCAGGGACATGAGATCGCCCCATTCGAAAAGGTCGTCGCGGTAGAGAAGCGGTGCGCCCTTTTCGCTATCGTCGCGCATATTGGCTTGCGTCAGCATGCGGCACAGATGGCCCCAGCCCTTGCGGTCCTGCGGATAGGCGAGAACATCAGGCGTGCCATCGCAAAAAACCAGGCGGCAGCCGGGATGATAGGAAACACCTTCCACCTTGGCCTGCTGCCAGGCGCGCACGACGCCGGCCACCGTGTTGCGATCGGCAAGCCCTATCGACGAAAATCCGAGGAACTTTGCCGCGACCACCAGCTCCTCCGGCTTCGAGGCTCCGCGCAGGAACGAGAAATTCGACTGGATGCCGAATTCGGCATAGGGAATGGCCGCCAGCGCGTTCATGCGAAGACCCCATGCATGAACCAGCGCGGCGCGGCGTGCGAGGTGCCGTAGAGACCCTGGCGGTAGAGCCAGTAACGGCGGCCGTCGCTATCCTCGATGAGGAAATAATCCCGGGTCGGCGCGCCCTCCTGCCCCGCCGCCTCCCGCCACCATTCCGGGGCGATGCGTTCGGGCCCTTCGGCGCGCGCGACCCGGTAGAGAGCCCGCCGCCAGCGGAAGTTCATTGGCGGTCCCTCAGGCATTTCGGTGGCCGGCACCTCGATCGGTTCGGGCGAACGGAACAGCCGGATCGGCCGTTCCGGCCGAAAGACAGGCTTGGAGGAAGTGTCTTTCATCTTGTCCGGCTTCTTCGGCGGAGAGATCCTTTGCGGCGCCTCCGCATAGGGAAGCATGGCGACGGCGCGCTCGGGCAGATGACTCTCGACGGCAACCGGTTTCAAAACCGCGCTGTCGCCGAGCCGAGCGCGGATGCGGTCGGCGAAAAGGGCGATGTCGGCGCCGTCGTCGCGCGTTTCGCCGGCGAGATCCGCCTGCTGCATGTCGAAGGCCGCGGCCGACAGCACCGAGAGGCGCACGAGATCGAAGCCATAGCCGGCATCGATGTCCTGTTCGAGCGCGGCAAGCCTTTCGTGAAACAATTTTTGGATCAGCAGCGGCTCGCGCAACGGCCGCGAGGTGCCGACGGCGATGCGGCTGACGGCGCCGTCGACGCGGAAAAGCAGCAGCGCCAGCCTTCTTGCGCCCTCGCCGCGGCGCTCGAGATCCGCCTTCAAAGTCGTCGCCAGCATTTTCACCAGCCGCTCTATTTCGTCGGTCAGCATGATGGGTTCTGCGAGATGGCGTTCGACCGAAAGCGGCGCGATCGGCAGGCGCGGCGACACGGCCTCGTCGAGGCGGCCGAGCGCCTGATCGAGGCGCAAAAGCAGCGAGACACCGAAGCGGCGGGCGAGCGGCGCACGCGGTGCTGCCATGACGGCGCCCGCCGTGCGCAGACCGACGCTTTCCAGGCTGGCGCGAATGTCAGGCTCGATGCGCAGCGCCGCCAGCGGCAAGGGTGCGAGAAGCGCTTCCTCCTCGCCACCGGGGACGATGCAGTCACTGGCGAACCGCGCTGCAGCCCAGGCAGCACCAGGTGTGGCGGCGAGGCCGGCGCGGACATCAAAACCCTGATGGAAAAAGCGCGACAGGATGTCGTCCAGCATCGAGCGTTCGCCGCCGAAAAGATGGGTGCAGCCGGTGACGTCGAGAAACAGGCCATCGGCTGCGTCGAGCGCCACCAGCGGGGTATAGCGGTCGCACCAGTCGGCGAGGCTCTCGAGCAGGCGGCGGTCGGCCTCGGGATCGGCTTCCACGACGTCGATCGACGGATGCATGGCGCGCGCGTCGGCTATGCCCATGCCGCGCTTCAGATGAAGCGCCTCAGCCCGCTCGTCGAGGGCGGCGATGCGTTGCGCGTTCGCTTGGCGATGGCTGATCACCAAGGGCAGGTGATCCGACGGCCGCGAACGCCAGGACCGCCCCAGACGCTGCCGCAGGATCCTTTCCGCGGCGAGGTGCGGAAACCACAGGGACAGGATTCTTTGCCCGTTCTTGCCCGGCCCTTCTTTCCTCGAAACTGCGTTCATCGGGGTTCCACTCCAGTGTGAATTGTCCCGGCAAGGCCGTGCGGCTCTTGCCGATGCTGACGGTGAAGGCGGGACGGCCGATCGAGCTGGCGAGCGGCCCGGCGATCGTCTGGCGGGGTGCCGATGGCGCCGTCGACAGGACGAGGCGGACGGGTGCTGCCGTCGGCTCGGCCTCGCCGGCCTGGCGCAGCAGGAATACCGGCCGGCCGGCATTCTGCGCCCGGGCGTGCAGCCGTCGTGTCGCGGTGAGATCCAGCCGCTGCGGGCTGCCGCGGATTTCGAGGATGACGGCGGCGAGCGCCGTCATCCGGGCGGCTTCCTCGGCGACCCACAGCGCATCGAGGAGCCTTGGCGCCTCGGAAAACAGCAATTGCTCCGGCTCGATGCCGAAAAGGACATGAAGCCCTCTGGCATAGGGGAAGCCTGCCTCGCGGAAGACCTCTGCGGTGCCGATCCACAGGACCGGCAGTCGCGGCCCCTGTTTGAGGATCAGGCTGACGAGCGACATGGCGAAGCCGGCGACGGCCCCGGCATCACGTGTCGCGGCGCCATGGATCTCGCTCAGCGCCGCCTTCGGCAGGCCGCCGCTGAGCGCGGTGTCGAGACCTTCGGCGCCGGTGCGCAGAAACGCATCGGGCGGCGCCACGGCGAGGCCGCGGCGGACGATTGTGAGATCAGCTGTTGGATTCTGGGGCGCATCAACGGGGGCTGCGCCGGCCGGCGCCTCCAGGCGCTCGGGCAGCGTTCCCTCGATCTTCGCGATCTGGCGGCGCAGGGCAAAAACAGTCTCCCGCGCCACGGCGCTTGTCGCCATGACGGTCAGCTTCCACTCACAATTGTTCTTGTTATGTTCCTATAGATTCCAGAGGGCATCCGAAGAGTCAAGCGGAGTCATGGGGAATTTATTCCTGCCCGCGCGCAGGCGGCAACCCGGCCATTTGCCGAGCCCGGCTCGAAAGCCTATATGCCGGGATTAGAAGGACAAAGCATGGCCCGCATCTACAAGACCCGCACCTGGCACGACCAGCTTTCGCCGTCGATGGAGGAAATGGAGTTCCTGGCGCTGGAGGCTTACGCCCATCTGCCGGAGGAATTTCGCAAGCTGACCGGCGAGATCGTCATCCAGATCGCCGAATTCCCGACCGACGAGATCATGGACGATCTGTCGCTGGAAACGCCTTTCGACCTGCTCGGCCTGTTTGAGGGGCGCGGCATCGCCGAGCGCTGGAACCCGCAGACCGGCGAGGGGCCGAACCGCGTCACGCTCTACCGCCGCGCCATTCTCGACTACTGGGCCGAGAACGAAGAGACGCTGGGCGACATCGTCACCCATGTGCTGATCCACGAGATCGGCCATCATTTCGGCCTGTCGGACGATGATATGGAGCGGATCGAAGAGGCGGCGGAGTAGTGTGCTGATATTCAGGTGATGCCGGCCTGCGAACGGCAGTTTCCTGCGCTTCCGGTGCTCACGTACCCAAAAGTACGCTCCGCTCCGGTTCTCGGAAACCACCATTCTCGGCGCGGCCTGACCTGAATCTCAACACACCCCTGCGTCGGAGCTTTGCAAAATCTACCAGTCGCTGAGCTTGGTGTCGGGCCCGTATTCCTGGCCCTCGACATCCTTCACCACGGCCTGACCGCAGCGCATGGCCTTGGCCTCCATGTCGTAGGAATAGGTCGGCGAGCCGAACAGGTGCCAGCCCTTGTTCAGCGCCGCCGTTACCTTGTGGCAGAAGCTGGAATCGTCCGGACCGGACAGAAAGCGGTAGAGTTTCATTTTCATTCCTGTGGTGGGTTGCCAATCAATGCCCCGATGGCGGCCGCGTTCGCCAGCAGTTTTTCGGCCTGCGCCAGATGCAGCCGCTCGACCATTTTTCCATTCAGCGCAATGACTTGCCTGCCAGCATTTTCGGCAAGCGCGAAGGCATCTTTCACCGCACGCGCCTCGGCCACGGCTTCGGCAGATGGTGCAAAGGCCCGGTTCGCGGCATCGATCTGGGCCGGGTGGATCAGCGACTTGCCGTCAAACCCCATGGCGGCCGCTTCCCCGCATTCGCGCGCAAAAGCGTCCAGATCGCGAAAATCATTGAAGACACCATCGAGCAGGTCGAGGCCACCGGCGCGCGCGGCGAGCACCATCTGCATCAGCCACGGTGTGAGATAGCGCCGGTCGGGCGTGGCGAGAATGCCGGTCTCCTTGATCAGATCGTTCGTTCCGGCAACGAAACAAACCAGCCGCGAGGCCGGATCGCGGCCAAGCTCGGCAATCGGGCCGAGGTTGAGCAGAGCCTTGGGCGTTTCGATCATCGCCCATAGTTTCACCTCGTCGGGTGAAAAATTGTCGTCGAGAACGTCGCCGGCTTCCAGAACATCGCGCGGCGTGTCGACCTTGGGCAGCAGGATGGCGTCGGGCTCGCAGCGTGCCGCAGCCAGCAAATCGTCGGCGCCCCATTCGCTGGAGAGCGGGTTGATGCGCACGACCAGCTCGCAGGGCCGGCCGGGGCGATTGGCGAAGATGCCGGCCAGTTTTTCCCGCGCAGAAACCTTGTCGGCCGGGGCGACGGCATCTTCGAGATCGATGATGACGGCATCGCAGGCCAGCGACGAGATCTTGGTCAGAGCCTTGTCGTTCGAGGCCGGGACGTAAAGCACCGAGCGGCGCGGGCGATAGGTTTCAGTCATCTCAAATCTATGCCGCCTGCGGCCGGTCGAGGCAAGCCGTCTTCGCCTGCATAAAAACTGCATAAAACTCCCGAAAATCTCCTCGGATCCGCCCCGCCGCCTGCATGCCGATCCACGATATAGTCGGTATGCAAGAGCGAGAAAAACCCCGCTGGTCCCTGCCTTATCGGCTCCGCAATGACGGTTGGTGGCTTGTCGATCCACCCCGGCCGGATGGTTCGGCGACCCTCTTCCCCTTCATCCGCAAATCTCCGCCCCGGTTTGCCGGCCGGATCAAAGCCGCTGAGAAAATCCGATCATGACATCGTTCCTTACGGCCGCGCCGAGCTATTGCGCGCGATTCGGCGTTGCCGTCCTGCTTGCCGCGCTGGCGGATTTCTTCTTCTATGGGCAACCCGTCGGCATCACGCTTTTCCTGTTCGGCATTATGCTTGCCGCCGCCGCGGCGATCCAGTCTTCGACGCTCAGCGCCCGCGCTCTGTGGCTCGCACTCGCAGCTTTGCTTGTGGCGCTGCTGCCGCTCATCGAAAATGTCAGTGCGCTGTCCGTCGCGATCGGGCTGGCGGCTATGGCGGTCTTCGTGCTTTCGCTGGTCGGCCGGCTGCGGCGCGGGCTTGCCCGCATCGCCGGCCAGCTTGTTGCCTTCCTGCTCGCAGCACCCTTCCGGTTCGTCCACGACTTCTTCCGCTGGCGCAAGGCGGCACGGCGGCTTGGCGGGCAGCGCATCCGTCTCACAGCGATCGCCGTCTGGGTCATGCCGTTGACCCTAGGCGCAGTGTTCCTCGCGCTGTTCGGCGCCGCCAATCCGGTCATCGAATACTGGCTGTCGCTGATCGATCTCCTCGCACTGCTCGACCTCATCCAGCTGCCGCGGCTGGCCTTCTGGCTGGTCGTGCTTGCCGGCGTCTGGGCCTTTCTGCGCCCGCGCCTGCCGCGCTTTTTCCGCCGCATTGCGCAGCTAGCTGCGCATCCAGCATTGCCTATCCCCCTCGGGGTGACGACGACAAAACCCGCCAAGGCGATCGAGGACATCATCTTTGGTAAGGCCGCCGTTCTTCGCGCGCTGGTCGTCTTCAACGTCCTGTTCGCGGTGCAGACCGCGCTCGACGCCACCTATCTGTGGGGCGGCATCGCCCTTCCCGACGGGCTGACCTACGCCGCCTACGCGCATCGCGGCGCCTATCCATTGATCGTCACCGCGCTGCTCGCCGCCGGTTTCGTCCTGGCGGCGCTTAGGCCGGGAAGTGCGACCTCCGGCGATCCGTTCATCCGCCGGCTGGTCTATGTCTGGGTGGCGCAGAACATCGTTCTGGTCATCTCGTCGATCCTGCGCCTCGACCTCTATATCGGTATCTATGCGCTGACCTATTGGCGCGTCGCCGCCTTCGTCTGGATGGGGCTGGTGGCGGGGGGCCTTGCCCTGATCATCGCCCGCATCGCACTCGAAAAATCCAATGAATGGCTGCTTTCCGCCAATCTTCTGACGCTTTCGATGACGCTCTATGCCTGCGCCTTCATCAACTTCGCGGCGCTGATCGCCAGCTACAATGTCGAGCACTCATTCGAAATGACCGGCCAGGGCACTAAGCTCGATTTCTGGTATCTGCGTTCGCTCGGTCCCAGCGCCTGGCCGGCGCTCGATCGCTTCCTCGAGTATCAGGGCAAGACGAATGCGCCCAGCCTTCCCTCTTACCGCGGACTCGCCCGTTTGCTTGGGCAGGACGAGGCCCGCTATCGCGCCGGCCAAGAAAACTGGCGCGCCTGGAGCTTTCGCGACTGGCGGCTCCTTCGTACTCTCGACACACATATCCCGTTCGTGGTTCCTCAGGGCTCCGAACCCTTCGTGCCGGGCCGCTGATTCATGCCGCATCATATTCTTGTCGCCGACGATGATCCGCACATCCGCGAGATCATCTGCTTCGCGCTCGAAAAGGCGGGGATGAAGACGGTTGCGGTATCGGACGGTGCCGCCGCCTTGCAGGCGATCGAGCGCCGCGCGCCCGACCTTGTCGTGCTCGACATCGGCATGCCGGAGATGGATGGGCTGGAGGTCTGCCGCCGGCTGCGGCACACATCGGATGTGCCGGTGCTGTTCCTGTCCGCGCGTGATGAAGAAATCGACCGCATCCTCGGGCTCGAAATGGGCGGCGACGACTATGTCACCAAGCCGTTCAGCCCGCGCGAGCTGGTCGCCCGCGTTAACGTCATCCTGCGGCGCGCTCGCCCGACAAAGGCGGAACAGACCGACGACCGGCAATTCTCGCATGGCAGGCTGGCTTTGCTGCCGGCCAGCCACAGCGCCAGCTTCGACGGAAAGCCGCTGGTACTGACGTCGATCGAGTTCGCGATCCTGAAAGGGTTTCTGGCACGCCCAGCACATGTGCTTGGGCGCGACATGGTGATGGCCAATGCCTATGCCGGCAACATCCATGTCGCCGACCGCACCGTCGACAGCCATATCCGCAACGTCCGCGCCAAGCTGGCGGCGGCCGGCTGCACGGATGCGATCGAGACCGTGCATGGCGTCGGCTTCCGGCTGGGCCGGTGCGGCGCGTGACCGGGCATAAATGGCGGCCGCGCCTCGCCACGATCGTTGTTGCCATCCTGATCATGGTGATGGCGCTGCCGCTGGTCGGCCTGTTCTTCTTCAGGCTCTACGAGAACCAGCTGATCCGCCAGACCGAGGCCGAGCTGATCGCACAAGGTGCCGCCCTTGCCGCCATCTACGCGCAAGAGGTCCGCGACGCCGGCATCCCGGCCGAGAAGCTCGGCGCGGCCATGCCTGCCGAAAGGGACAATCCAGACTCTCCCTACCGGCCGATCGAACCAAGCCTCGATCTTGCCTCCGACAGGGTTCTGCCGACCCGTCCTGCGGCGACGGCCGCCATTGTCGATCCAGCCTTCGCGGCGATCGGCGCGCGGCTGTCGGGCATTCTTGCCGAGACGCAGAAAACCACGCTTGCCGGCTTTCGGCTACTCGACCCCAAAGGCGTCGTCATCGCCGGGCGCGAGGAGGTCGGCCTGTCGCTCGGCGCCGTCGTCGAAGTTCGCGCAGCACTTGCCGGCCGCTACGCCAGCGCGCTCCGGCAGAGGATCTCCGACGAGCCGCCGCCATCGCTCTATTCGGTCAGCCGCGGCACGAGAGTCCGCGTCTTCGTCGCGATGCCGGTCGCGGTCGACGGCAGGGTCGCCGGCGTGGTCTATCTGTCGCGAACGCCGAACAACATCGTCAAGCATCTCTATGGCGAGCGCGGCAAAGTGGTGCTGGCGGCGATCGCCATCCTCGGCGGCACGCTGCTCATCGCCCTAGTCTTCCTGCGCACCGTCAGCCGACCGATCTACGCGCTGATGGAACGGACAAAGCGCATCGCTGCTGGCGACCGCGAAGCCATCAGACCGCTCGATCATCACGGCACGCGCGAGATGGCCGCACTTTCCGACGCCTTCCTCGACATGGCCGAAAAGCTGCATGCGCGCTCCGACAGCATCCAGACCTTCGCCACCCATGTCTCGCACGAACTCAAATCGCCATTGACGGCGATCCAGGGGGCGGCCGAACTGCTGCGCGATTCCGGCAGCGCAATGGACGAGGCCGAGCGGCGGCGCTTTTCCAACAATATCGTCACCGATGCCGGGCGGCTCAATTTGCTGGTGCGCCGCCTGCTCGACCTGGCGCGCGCTGAAAATCTTGCGCCCAGCGGCGAAAGCACGTCGATTGCCGCCGCGCTGGCGCTGCTGCCGGCCGAGACCGGGCTGGCGGTCCGTGTCGAGGCCGGCGGCGATATCCGCCTGCGCATGTCGGCCGAGAACGCGGCAATCGTGCTCGCCAATCTCATCGACAATTCGGCGCGCCATGGCGCAACGCTCGTTTCGATCATGGCGGCGAGCGCGGACGGCAAGGCGACGATCCTGGTGAGCGACGACGGCGCCGGCATTTCGCCCAGCAACCGGGAGCGGATATTCGAGCCGTTCTTCACCACGCGCCGGGATGCAGGCGGCACCGGCATGGGCTTCGGCATCGTGCTGGCCCTTCTGAAAGCGCATGATGGCACGATCCGCCTGGTTGACTCCGAGCGCGGCACGCGCTTCGAGATCATCCTGCCGGCTGTATAAATTGGAGCCTGATTCCGAAAACCGGCTTTTCGGGATCATGCTCTAGAACTGGAGACGCAAAAAAGTGCGCTACGACGTCGTCATCATCGGCGGAGCCATCGTCGGCTCCTCGATCGCCTATTATCTGCGCGAGGAAGGCTTTTCGGGCTCGATCGCGCTGGTCGAGCGCGACCCGCAATTCTCCCATGCGGCAACGACGCTGTCCTGTGCTTCCATTCGCCAGCAGTTTTCAATTCCCGAGAACATCCGCCTGTCGCAGTTCACGCTGAAACTGTTCCGGCGGCTGACGGAAGAGTTCGGGGCCGACGCCGATATCGGCTTTCGCGAAGGCGGCTATCTCATCCTTGCCGGCGAGAACGGATTGCCGATCCTCAAGGCCAACCACGAGACGCAGACGGCCGAGGGCGCCGACATAGTGCTTGAGGATGCGGAGGCGCTCGTCCGCCGGTTTCCGTGGCTGTCGGCCGAGGGCATCACCGCCGGTGCCTATGGCCGCACGGGCGAGGGCTGGTTCGACGCGCATGCGATGCTGATGCTGTTCCGCAAGGCGCTGCGCGAGAAAAAGATCGATTTCATCACCGCTGATGTGACCGGCATCGAACGGCAGGGCGACCGTGTTACCAGCGTCAGCCTCGACAATGGCGAGCGGCTCGAGGCCGGCATCGTCGTCAACGCCGCCGGGCCGAATGCCGGCAAGGTTTCCGCAATGGCCGGGCTGGTGCTGCCGGTGGAACCGCGCAAGCGCAACGTCTTCATTTTCGAGGCGCGCGAGAAATATGACGACATGCCGCTGCTGGTCGATCCCTCAGGCATCTATGTCAGGCCGGAAGGTTCGGTCTACATCACCGGCGGCGCCGAGCCGGAAGAGGGCGACGGCCCTGCCGACCCAGCCGATTTCGAGCCCGACTGGCCGCTGTTCGAAGAGGTGATCTGGCCGGTGCTGGCCACCCGTATTCCCGCCTTCGAAGCAATCAAGCCGACGCGCGCCTGGGCCGGCCATTACGACTACAACACGCTCGACCAGAACGCGGTGATCGGACCGCATCCTGAGGTGAAGAATTTCCTCTTCGCCAACGGGTTTTCCGGTCACGGCCTGCAGCAGGCGCCGGCCGTCGGCAAGGCGCTGGCCGAGCTGATCGTGCATGGCGGCTACCGCACGGTGGACTGTTCGGCGTTTGGGTACAGCCGCGTCGCAGAGGGGCGGGCGTTTCGGGAGTTGAACGTGATTTGAGGCGCCATCGCGGCCACGGCAAGGGCGTTGCCGAGCGCATGGCCCTTAACCGTGTTGTCGAAAATGCACCAGACCTCAGCGCCCGTCGCACTCGCCGCATCCAGCCGCTGCCTGATCTCGATCAGGCTTTCGGCGTCATAGTCCGAGTAATAGATACGCGGCGCGCCATGCAGGCGGAAATAGACGAGGCCCGGCCAGCCGGATGGCGTGGCTGCAGCGGGAACGCGAGCCGGATCGGCTGCGACACGCGCCACACGGAAGCCGGTCAGAAGCGCATCGGCGTCCTGTTCGAACCAGCTCGCATGACGTGGCTCGCACGCTAATTTCAGATCGGTCTGCTTTCGCAACAGACCGAAGAAGTCATCGGCGACGTGCGGGTCGAAGGGTAGGCTCGGCGGCAACTGCACCAGCAGCGCTGCAAGTTTGTGACCGAGGCCTCCAGCCTGTTGCAGGAATGTTTCGACAAGGTCTCCGCAGTCGGCGAGCCTACGCTCGTGCGTCACCGCCTTGGGGACTTTCACGCAGAAGCGGAAATCTTGCGGCACCGAACCAGCCCAGCGTTCGTAGGTTTCGCGGCGATGCGGCTTATAAAAAGACGAATTGATTTCAACGACGCCGAGGCGGTCGCCATAACGCTCGAGGTGCGAGCCGGAATCCGGAAAAAGATCCTTGTAACGTGACGGGATGCTCCAGCCGGCCGTGCCTATGAAGCACCGATGCTTTTCCATGCTGAAGATGTGGACAGGGCACTGCGCAGGTCAAGGGAGTCTACTAGGCCGAAACCACGCGGCCAGCGCTCACCTGTCCCCACTATTCCGCGTGCTCGGCCGCTGCTTAGCTCCGGCCGGCAGAGAATGATGGCAGTCGTCAGCGCTCGCGGCCGAACCAGAACGCGTCGGCCATGCGCGCCATGCCGATCCGTTCGTAGAAGCCGACGGCTTCGGGCACGGAAATCAGTGAGATGGCTACCGATGGCCCGAGCTGCCGCCGCGCTTCGTCGAGCAGGCCCTTGCCGATGCCGAGCCCTTGCGCCGATTTGCAAATGGCGAGCTCGGAAATATAGCACACCCACGAGAAGTCGGTGATGCCTCGGGCGAGGCCAATCAGCGGCTTGCCAGGCGCATCGAGCCGCGCCGTCAACACCAGATCGGCATTGGCAAGCATCGCCTTCAGACGGAGGTCGTCATCAATAGGCCGAGTGACGCCGAGGCCGGATTCCACCAGCACGCGGCGGAACTCGGCTGCGTCGAGGGCCGGTTCGCTGGCGTAGAGGACTTTGGGACGTGTTGTCATGCCGGCCAAGGTGCACCATAGGGCGGCAACTTTGAAGCGGTCTGTAGCTCCAGGACCAGGGCCAGCCGAAAACAGCCGCCTTTTATTTGCCTGCAGCTTTGTGTAAACCGGGCGCCAACACATCCCCGCAGCGAAAAGAAGACGGGCAAAGACCTATGGAAAAATTCACCAAGCTCACCGGCGTTGCCGCGCCGATGCCGATCGTCAATGTCGATACCGACATGATCATCCCCAAGGATTATCTCAAGACGATCAAGCGCACCGGGCTCGGCAGCGGGCTGTTCGCCGAAATGCGCTACAAGGACGACGGTTCCGAAAACCCCGACTTCGTGCTCAACAAGCCGGCCTATCGCAAGGCGCAGATCCTGGTCGCCGGCGACAATTTCGGCTGCGGCTCGTCGCGCGAACATGCGCCGTGGGCGCTGCTCGATTTCGGCATACGCTGCGTCATCTCGACCTCGTTCGCCGACATTTTCTACAACAACTGCTTCAAAAACGGCATCCTGCCGATCACCGTCAGCCCCGAGGATCTGGAAAAGCTGATGGACGATGCCTCGCGCGGCTCCAACGCAACGCTGTCGGTCGACCTCGAAGCCAAGGAAATCCGCGGACCGGACGGCGGCGTGGTCAAGTTCGACCTCGACGACTTCAAGCGGCACTGCCTCTTGAACGGGCTCGACGATATCGGGCTGACCATGGAGAAGGCCGACGCCATCGCCGCGTTCGAGAAGAAGAACGCCGAGCTGCGCCCCTGGGCCTGAGCGGTACGATGACCCCGGCCGCGACAGGCCGGGTTCGTGGCGGCTGAACGAAGGGACAGTCATGACACGTTCGCTGCTTGCCGGCGCCTGCGCGCTGGCGTGGATTCTGATGCCGGTGGCTGGCGCGCATGCACAGACCGACATGGTGCTGGTGCCGGCTGACGATGCGTCCGGCGGGGCCGCCGACCGGGGCGCGTCGAGCAATGCGGCCCTAGCCGACGATGACAGCCAAGCACCGGTCCCGTTCGAGAGCGGGCAGCTGACCATCACCCAGCAGGAAGAGTATGGCGAGAAGGTGCTGGCCTATGACGGCAAGCAGCTGGCCAGCAATTACGAGGTGTCCTTCGACAAGATCGTCAAGCTCGGCGGGGTCAACGTCGCGCTGGTCGATGTCGGCGATGGCGGCAACCAGTGCGGCCCGGCTACGGTGATCGTGTGGAAGCCGGAAGGCGGCACCATCCAGAGCATCACGGTCGATCAGGATGAATGCGGCGCGCCGCCGGCTGCGATCTCCGACAGCGCCATCTATTTCGTGCCTTATCTTTTGCCCGGCGTTTCCAAGCCGGCGCTGCAATGGTCGCCGATGCACGGGCTGACGACTTCCGGCAATCACACCTATATGCCGGAGCCCGGCACTGACTGGAAAGACGTCGATCCCGTCGAAATACGACAACATCGTCGACGCCTTCCACAACGAGGCCATCTACAGGCTAGCCGAGACGCTGCTCGGCAAGGAGATGCCCGAGATGGCGACCAGCCTGCTGGTCGGCGGCGGCACCGAGAAAACCGCCTCGGGCGCCTTCTATGCCAGCGGCTGCGTACCGCACGATTGCGGCGGCAATGACGGCTTCATGGCGGTCGACCCGGCCAACCACAAGCTCTATTTCGCCAGGCGCGGCGACAAGCCGGAGCCGGACGCTTGGCCGGCTGTGAACACGTGGCCCGCCGAGGTCAGGAAAGCGATGGACAGGGCGCTCGGCTCGCCGAATTAGCTTCTTGCTTCGCGCCTTCGTTCCCGCGGCGGGGCCGAGCGGCGGCAGTCGTACCCTTAGAGCGGTTCATCGTTTCACGGAAACGCCGAACCGCTCTATCTCTTTGTTTATGCGCAATTCCGGACGGAAAACCGTTTCACACTTTTCCTGGAATTGCTCTAAAGCATCAACAAAAAAGCCCGGCGCATGGCCGGGCTGTTCCGTCGAACAGAAATTTCTATCAATCGCCATCGATCGCCGTGGCCATGCGGGCGATGGCCTGTTGATAGACGCTAGCGGAATTCCAGCCGGCAATTGCGCCCATATTCGCCTGCGCGCTCGCGCCGGCCTGCCAACCATGACCTCTGAGGAAGTTGGCGGTGGAAGCCAACGCAGTGGCTTTGTCGCGCAGATTTTTGTTGCCAACTCCATATGTCAAAACATTTCCCGGCAGGAACTGCGTGTGGCCGATCTCGCCATGCGCGGCACCGACCGACGAGGCGCTCAACGCTCCGCTATCAACCAGCTTCAGGGCTGCAACAGCATGCGGGTAGAAGAACTCCGGGCGGCGGCAATCATAGGCAAGCGTTAAAATGGCGGAGACCGTATTCTGCTTGCCCAAGAAGGAACCGAAGCCGGTTTCCATACCCCAGATGGCGAGCAACACACCCGGCGTCACGCCGTAGGTCCGTTCGATCTTGTCGAACAGCGCGGCGTTCGACTTCTTCAACGAACGGCCCTTGGAAATGATGGTGGACGCGCCGCGGCGCTTCATGAAATTTTCCACCGAGCCGCTGAAAGCCTTGTGGATAGCGCGGTCGACGCCGATCGTCTTTGTTGCGTAGGTCGCGCGAGCCAGGGCGGCCAGACCCTTCGAGCCTACGCCGCTGGCCTTTGCTTCCTGCGCGAACTCCGCCTTCCAGGCTTCGAAGCCCGCGCCCGTATTGCCGCACTGGGCGGCCTGTGCACCTGTTGCCACCGCAAGCATCATCGATGCCGCCGCCGCGAAAATCTTTGCCTTGGCAAAAAATGCCATGTTGCTCTCCTGGTTGCCTGGATCTTGTCCCAAATACGAATTTGCCAGCGAAACGCCCGCTTGTCACTGTTGGAGCGGCGTGCGCCCGCTTGGATGCAGTACGCTCCGGCACTTTACAATCTGCGCATCGTGCTTTCCGAGAATCGGAGCCGACTTTCGGGCCGATGCGCTAAGAACTCGTTTACGCATCATCGCCGCAGCGCTGGCGAATGCCGGAGAACTTGCTTACGATCAAGTAATTATTATGGCGGGGGCTAGAATATTCATGGAAGACGTTGACGTCGTGGTCATCGGCGCCGGCTCGGCGGGACTTTCCGCCGTCAAGACCCTGCGAGCGGCCGGCCTTTCCTTCAAGCTGGTCGAAGCGATGAACCGTATCGGCGGCCGCGCCTGGACCAGCGACCAGCATTTCGGCGTTCCTTTCGACATCGGCTGCGCCTGGCTGCATGCGGCCGACCGCAATCCTTACTTTCCCGAGGCGCTAGCGGCCCGCTGGACGCTTCACCATCACGACATGAATATCGACCATCTCTACTATCGCAACCGAAAGGCGAGCGAGGACGAAGAGGCCGCAATGAAGGCGGCCGATATCAGGCTGTTCGAGCTTCTGGCGGCGCATGAGGTCAAGGTTGGCGACGACGACCGTCTTTCGGCATTGCTCGCCAAAGGCCATGCGCCGCGCGCCGCGGCCACCTTCGCTGGGCCGATGGACTTCGGCGCCGACGAGGACGAGATATCGATCCGCGACTTTCAGGCCGCCGCCGATCTCGATCCGAACTATTTCACCAAGGAGGGGTTCGGCGCACTGGTCGCCCGTTTCGGCGCCGATGTGCCCGTCGAGCTGTCGACGCCGGTGCGGAAAATCCTCTGGGACGTGCCTGGCGTCGCCTGCGTCACCGATCGCGGCACCATCCGCGCCAAGGCGGCCATCGTCACCGCCTCGCCGGCGGTGCTCGCCTTCGAGGAGATCGAATTCTCGCCGGCGCTGCCAGACACACATTTCGCTGCCTTCTTCGACCTGCCGATGGGCATGCTGACCAAGCTGCCTGTCGAAATCAGGGGCACAAGGCTCGGGCTAGAGCCGTTCGACGACCTGCTGATCGAGCGGCTGGCTAGGCACGACATCTACTTCCTTTGCTTTCCCTTCGACCTTGACCTGATGGTCGGCTTCGTCGGCGGCGATTTCGCCTGGGAGATGTCGGCGGCGGGCGAGGCGGCAGGCGTCGACTTTGTCGTCGACCGGCTGTGCGCCATATTCGGCGGCGACGTACGGAAACATGTCGGGCACGCCATGATGACTAATTGGGGCGGCGAGCGGTTCGTGCGCGGCGCCTATGCGGCGGCCCGCCCCGGCCGTTCGCAGGCGCGCGCCACGCTGATGCAGCCGGTGGCGGAAAAAATCTTCTTCGCTGGCGAGCATCTGGCCGGTCCGCTGATGCAGACCTGCGGCGGCGCCAGGCTGTCGGGCGAGGCGGTGGCGAGAACCGTCGCCGCCCAGCTTGCGGCAAAATAGCGTTGGCAGGAACGCCTGTCGGCGACAGGCGTTTGGGCGATATGCCGCTCCGCACTATATCCGGGGCCTGATGATTTGGGACCTGGTGATTTGAGATTGGGATGAAGCTCTTCGATTGCCCGCATTGCGGCCACCGCCTCTATTTCGAGAACGCCCAGTGCCTGAACTGCGCCAGCCCCGTGCTCTACGATCCCGGGGATGCGCGCTTCGTGTTGTCAGGCGCCGGCGGCGTTTTCCAGTGCACAAATGCCGACGAGTGCGCCTGCAACTGGATGGCGGAACCCGGCCATGCCTTCTGCCGCGCCTGCGAGCTGAACCAGTTGATCCCCGACCTTTCGGTCGATGGCAACCGCCGTCGCTGGATCCGCGTCGAAGCGGCAAAGAAGCGGGCAATCTATTCGCTGCTCGCCGCCGGACTGCCGGTCGTGCCCAAGCGGAATGCCGGCGACGAGGCCGGCCTGGCCTTCGACTTTCTCGCCGATCCGATCGGCGGCCCAGGGGGCGCGCGCATCCTGACCGGCCATGACAACGGCCTGATCACACTCAATGTCGCCGAAGCGGACTCGGCCGAACGCGAAAGACGGCGCGTCGAGATGGGCGAGAACTACCGCACTTTGCTCGGTCATTTCCGCCACGAGCTCGGCCACTATTACTGGGACCGCCTGATCCGCGACGACCCGCAACGGCTTGCCGCCTTCCGCGCATTGTTTGGCGACGAGCGCGTTGATTACGAGCAGGCGCTGAAGACCTACCATGCCAAAGGTGCTGCGCCCGATTGGCAGCAGGACCACATTTCCGCCTATGCCACGTCGCATCCCTGGGAGGACTGGGCCGAGGCATGGGCACACCACCTGCACATCACCGATACGCTGGAGATGGTGCATGCGCTGAATTTCCCGCTCGGCCGACTGGAAACGATAGAGGCCAACGAGCTGTCGCGCAGCGACACCGGCGGCGAGCTGCAACCGGCGCCATCGGAACCTGCCGCCGTTCCCGAACCGTTCGAAAAGATCCTGGCCCGCTGGCTGGTGCTGTCGGAAGCGTCCAACTCGATCAACCGCTGCATGGGCCTGCCCGACCTCTATCCCTTCGTCATCTCGGACGTGACCGCACGGAAGCTAGCCTTCGTTCATGAACTGCTGACTGACGTGAAAGAAACCGGAACAAAACGTGAGCCGGCTGAGGCGTTTTAGCCGGAACGCATGAAGCCCTGTTTCGTTTTCGTTCGCGAGGGACCATCAAAACGGAGCGAAACCATGAAGCGCATACTGTTTCCTGCTGTCGCCGGAGCGCTTGTCGCGATGTCCGGCACAGCCTTGGCCGATACCGCCGTCTCGGCTGTCACCGATCTCAACGTACGCGCCGGCCCCGGCCCGCAATACCCGGTCATCGGTGTGCTCGCCGCCGGCCAGTCGGCAACGCTTGATGGCTGCATCCGAAACAGCAAATGGTGCACCATCGCCGAGGCCAATGGCCAGGGCTGGATCTATTCCGACTATGTGACGGCCGACTTCGGCGGCAGCGCGGTCGTCCTGACGGAACGCCCGGCTGACGCAGACATTGCCATCGTCCAAGCGCCCGCCGACGTCGACTATCCCGGCACCTATACAGGAGCGATCGTCGCCGGCGAGCCGATTGAGCCGATCAGACGGCCGCCGGCCGAAATCCGCACCTATATCGAGACCAACCGGGTCGACCCGGTCTATCTCGAGGGCGAGGTGGTTACGGGCGCGACCTTGCCCGACACCGTCGAGTTGCGTGAGATTCCGGACTATGAGTACCGCTATGTTTATGTGAACGGTCAGCCGGCCCTGGTCGATCCCGGCACCCGACGCATCATGTACGTCGAGCGCTGACATCATCAACCAACCAGACGGCCGCCCGGCAAGAGCCAACGGCGGCCGCCTCTGTCCGATATCGTTCACCTGAGTTTCGTGCTGGAGCGGCGTGCCCGCCGCTCCAGCCTTTTGTTCGAGCATCCGATCTTCCAAAACCGGTTCCCCTTTTGGGTCCGATGCTCTAGATCATGCGACCCGATGCATCAGGCAAGGAACCCGCGTGATAACAGACCCTGCCGCCTTCGAGCATTATCGGCGCTCTCCCAACGCCAAGACGACCCTGCCGCGGCTCCTGCTCGGAACGGCGATCGTCGTCCTGTTCTGGGTCGCGACAACCATGGCAGTGCTGTTCGGCGGCACCTATCTTTTTGTTATCTGGCAGGCATCGTCTGGCACCCCGATAGAAGGAGGGGCGGTGCAGAATTTCATGGCCTCGCCCACCGGAATCCTCGCCGCGCTCGCCTCCTTTGCCGGAATCTGGCTCGGCCTGTGGCCTGCCATGCGCTGGATCCATCGCGAACCGCTGATGGCGCTGATCGGCACCAGCCGCCGCGTTTCGCGCTCGGGATTCCTCAAGGGATTGGCCGCGGTGCTGATCACATCGCTGCTCTCCGAAATCCTGCTCTATCTCTTGCAGCCCGACATTGCACGCGGTGCGATCGGCCTGTCGTCCTGGCTGCTGTTCCTGGTCCCGATCGCTGCGCTGACCCTGCTGCAGACCTCGTCCGAAGAGGTGCTGTTTCGCGGCTATCTTCTCAGGGGCCTGGCCAACCGGTTTCAAAACCCCGTCATCTGGGCATTGCTGCCAGCGCTTCTGTTCACTGCGATGCATTGGAGCCCAAGCTCGACCGCCGCCATCAACGCCTGCGTGCTGGCCTCGATCGCCGCTTTTGCGCTGCTCCTGACGCTTGTAGTCTATGCCACGGGCAATCTCGGCGCGGCCTTCGGCGCCCATCTCGGCAACAATCTGACGGGTTTCCTGCTGATCTCGCATCAGCAAAGCTACAATTCCTTCGCCCTGTTCAACGCCAAGCCGCTCGAAGGCCCCGGCTGGACGACGCATGATGCCGTCCTCATCGCGGCGATCGGCATCGTCTGCAGCTTGTTGACGATCCTGCTGCTGCTGCATCCGCGCTCGCCGCTGAAGGTCGAGCCGGATATTCCGCACCCCGGCGGCCCAAGCTGATGCGCATCACGCTGGTGGTGGTGCTGCCATAAACCAAACCGCCCGATTCCGCGGATTCGGTCCGCACCTTGACTCCGCGGCCGAATTCCTGTCTACACGCCGCGAATTCCGCGACGAGTATCCCTCCGAGCAAGCCGACCGGGACGCCGAAGCCTCTTTGAGGTGACGTGCTGTAAATCGATCCTGGAGGCCAACATCCGGCAGCGCTGTGCGCCCCCGGGTGCTTTTTGGCTTTGGGCTTTGGCTTGGACTGGCTTTGGGTTGGATACTGGGCGCGAACGCATTACCTCTCGGGTCGAACGAACCGAGATCGAAGGACGCAAGATGTTTGAATCGCTTCAGGAGCGCCTTGGCTCCGTCCTGAACGGCCTTACCGGCCGCGGTGCCCTGTCCGAGGCGGATGTCGCGGCGGCGCTGCGCGAGGTGCGCCGAGCGCTGCTCGAGGCCGACGTTGCGCTGGAAGTGGTGCGTTCCTTCACCGACAAGGTGCGTGAGAAGGCCGTCGGCGCCGCCGTGCTGAAGTCGATCAAGCCCGGCCAGATGGTCGTCAAGATCGTCCATGACGAGCTGGTCGAGATGCTGGGCGCCGAGGGCGTCGCCATCGACCTCAACGCACCGGCTCCGGTCGTCATCATGATGGTCGGCCTGCAGGGCTCCGGCAAGACGACGACCTCGGCCAAGATCGCCAAGCGCCTCAGCGAGCGTCAGAACAAGAAGGTCCTAATGGCCTCGCTCGACACGCGGCGTCCCGCCGCGCAGGAGCAACTCCGTCAGCTCGGCGAGCAGGTCAAGGTCGCCACGCTGCCGATCGTCGAGGGCCAGACGCCGGTCGACATCGCCCGCCGCGCCGTGCAGGCGGCAAAGCTCGGCGGTCATGACGTCGTCATCCTCGACACCGCGGGTCGCACCCATATCGACGAGCCGCTGATGGTCGAGATGGCCGACATCAAGAAGGTGTCGTCGCCCCACGAAATCCTTTTGGTCGCCGATTCGCTAACCGGCCAGGACGCAGTCAATCTGGCGAAAAGCTTCGATGAGCGCGTCGGCATCACCGGTCTGGTGCTGACCCGCATGGACGGTGATGGCCGTGGTGGTGCCGCACTTTCCATGCGCGCCGTCACCGGCAAGCCGATCAAGCTGATCGGTACCGGCGAGAAAATGGACGGGCTGGAGGAATTCCATCCCAAGCGCATCGCCGACCGCATCCTCGGCATGGGCGACATCATCAGCCTGGTCGAAAAGGCTGCCGAAAACATCGACGCCGAGCAGGCGGCGGCGATGGCCAAGAAGATGCAGTCGGGCAAGTTCGACCTGAACGATCTTGCCGGCCAGCTCCAGCAGATGTCGAAGATGGGCGGCATGGGGGGCATCATGGGCATGATGCCGGGCATGGGCAAGATGAAGGACCAGATGGCCGCCGCCGGTCTCGACGACAAGATGTTCGGCCGCCAGCTCGCCATCATCTCGTCGATGACCAAGGCCGAGCGCGCCAATCCCGATATTCTGAAGCACTCGCGCAAGAAGCGCATCGCCGCCGGCTCCGGCACCGATGCGGCCGAGATCAACAAGCTCCTGAAAATGCACCGCGGCATGGCCGACATGATGAAGGCGATGGGCGGCAAGGGCAAAGGCGGTGGCCTGATGCGCGGCATGATGGGCGGCCTGGCCCAGAAGATGGGTCTCGGCGGCATGATGCCAGGGGGTATGGGAGCCATGGGTGGCCCGGGCGGCATGATGGGCGGCGGCATGCCGGACCTGTCCAAGATGGATCCCAAGCAGCTCGAAGCCTTGCAGAAGCAGGCGCAGGCAGCCGGTCTCGGCGGCATGAAGGGCCTGCCCGGTGGCCTTCCAGGTGGCGGTGGCCTGCCTGGGCTGCCCGGCGGCATGAAGCTTCCTGGTCTGCCGGGATCTGGCGGCGGCCTGCCAATGCTTGGCAAGAATGGGCTTGGCAAGAACGGACTCGGCAAGAAGAAGTGAGGGCGCCATGAACGAAGAGAAGGACATGGCCGACGCACGTGCGGCGCTGGTCGACTACCGCGCCTCGATCGACAACATCGACGCAGCGCTCATCCACATGCTGGCCGAGCGTTTCCGCTGCACCAAGGCGGTCGGCGAGCTGAAGGCGTCGCATGGCCTGCCGCCGGCCGATCCGGCACGCGAGCAGCAGCAGATCGCCCGCCTTCGCCAACTGGCGAAGGACGCCCATCTCGACCCGGATTTCGCGGAGAAGTTCCTGAACTTCGTCGTCCGTGAAGTGATCCGGCATCACGAGCATATCGCCGCATCCAACGGCGTAACGAAAACCGGCTGAGGACCAGTGCATGTCGCCCAAAAGTGCGAAGCGGTTTTGGGACAACGGCATGCATCAAGACAACAGTCATAAACCCGAAAATCAGAGTTTTAGGAGAAAAGAAAATGCCACTGAAAATCCGACTGGCCCGTGCGGGCTCGAAGAAGCGTCCCTATTACCACGTCGTCGTCGCCGACGCCCGTTCGCCGCGCGACGGCCGTTTCATCGAGTCGCTCGGCTCGTGGAACCCGCTGCTGCCCAAGGACGGCGAGCGCGTCAAGGTCGACGCCGACCGCGTCAAGCATTGGCTCTCGCACGGCGCCCAGCCGACCGACCGCGTGCTGCGCTTCCTCGACGAGGCCGGCATTGCCAAGCGTGAGGCCCGCTCCAACCCGAAGAAGGCCGAGCCCGGCAAGAAGGCGCAGGAGCGCGCCGCACTTCTGAAGAAGGCGCAGGACGATGCAGCCGCCGCTGTTGCCGCCGCGGCAGCCGCGCCGGCCGAGGCGGAAGCCGCGACCGCCGAATAATCTGCTTTTATCCCCCTACGAAACGGCGGGCGCCTTTGTCCGCCGTTTTGCTGTTTTGTCCGGCTTATGATCAATAGCCTGCCGGGCAGCGGGCGATGTAGACGCGTCCATAGCGATCGCGATAGCGGCAGCGGCCGGGTTCGGTAGCACGACCGATCAGTGCGCCGGCGAGGGCGCCGACAGCACCACCGACCACCGCACCTTCAACTTCGTCATCGGCCACTGCAGCGCCGACAGCAGCGCCCCCTAGCCCACCGACCGCCGCGCCCTGTTCTGTCCGGGAGCAGGCTGCGAGCGAGGTTACCAGTACCATCAGGACTACCAGTTTCTTCATTGTTGTTCCTCTCAACCGGGGTTTTCCGTCCTCGCCGCCACATCTTCTAACTCGCAACCGGGCGATTTGATCCAAAGTCAAAGAAGAAGGGCGGCGGCAAACGGTGCTCCTCTCTGGCCACGCGACCGCCATCGAACGGCTTTTTGAAGTCGGCGCTATCGGTTGAACAGGATCAGCGCGCGCACCCTGGGGTTGCGCAGAAAAAGGCCGCCCCACAAGATGAAGCCGAGATAGACGCCGAATAGTGTGTGCGAAAACAGCGGGCTGCCGATACGTATATGCGTCGCGATGGCGCCACCGAGGTAGGCGGTGAGCAGGATGGCGCCAAGCACCGAGGTGCGCGGCACCGCATAGAGCGCGGTCGAGACCAGCCCGATGATGCCGAGCATGCGCGAGACATTGGGATCGGCCGGCCAGCCGAGCTGCACCATGGTCTGGATGACGATATCGAGCGGCGGCAGCTTGATGACGCCATCGAAGATCATGAACAGCACGATGAGGGTGCTGAGCCCGCGGCCGGTCCACAGCGCGCCCGGCGTGACGGATGCAGTTTGAGACATGGTCATTGGTCCTCCGGTTGTTTCGAGCCCTCTTCGCAGGGTCGAACCAAGGACGCGGCGTGAGGCGGCGATCCGACACGCCTGCGATCTTTTGAGCGCACGGCGCTGGGATGAGCCGGGAACAAACCTTAGGAAAAATAGTATTTTTCGGCCGGGATCATTTTTGGCGGCGCCTCGCCGAGCGCCTCGAACACCGAGATTTCACAGACGCGGCACAGGCCGTCGAGGGCGAGATCGTTGGCCTCGGTGCCGAACGGGTCCTCGAGTTCCTCCGAAAGCGCGTCGAGGCCGAAGAAGGTGTAGGCGATCAGCGCCGTGAACAGCGGCGTCGCCCAGCCGGCGGTCGATGCGAGCCCAAACGGCAGCAGCAGGCAGAAGATATAGGCGGTGCGCTGCAAGAGCAGCGTGTAGGCAAACGGAAGCGGTGTCCCCATAATGCGCTCGCAGCCGGCTTGCGCTGCCGCGATTTGCGACAGGCGCTCGTCGAGGATGCGGTAGCCCATGACATCGATCGCCCCGGCCCTGTATAGCGCGGCGGCTCGCTCGCCCATCCGCCGCACCATGGCGTCGGGCGGGTTGGCCAGCTTGGCCGCACTTTCGGCCGCTTCGCCGATGAACGCGCGTGCTTCGGTCGTGGCATCCACCCGCCGAAGCAGCCCGCGCAGGAAGTGGCAGAAGGCGATCGCCTCCATCAGCAGGCCGCGCAGTTCCGCCCGGTTTTCGATCAGCCCGGTGCTGGCGCGCGCCAGATTGCGGATGTCGAAGACAAGCTGGCCCCACAGCTTGCGCGCTTCCCACCAGCGGTCATAGGCGGCATTGTTGCGGAAACCGAGATAGATCGACAGCGCCACACCGAGCAAGGCGAACGGCGCGGGGCCGGCATTGCCGAGGTCGAGCTTGAGCGCCCTGACCGCCAACACCACCAGCGCGCCATAGACGCCGAAGCCGAAGATCTGCGGCAGGATGCGCGGCACCACGGAGCCGCGCATGATGAAGAACAGATGCAAGAATCCCGGGCGCGGGCGAACGATCATCGAAATCCCTTTCACGGACCGGCAATGATCCTGATCGGTTCCATTGTGCGATGCAATACACGCGTAAGCCCAGCCGCCAGCGACATGGCGATGTCGTCTTGCCGGCCTGGGGCCGAGCACGCTATCGAAAATCCGCAAGACGTTCGGGAGCAATCGATGGCTGGCGAGACCGATCTGAAGAAACTGCTGGCAACGATGGCGCCGCAATTGCGTCCCGGCATCCATGTCTTCGCCACACTGCCGCCCGATGCGCCCGTACCAGACAGCCTCGAGCCGGTGATGCTTTTTCGCGAGCGCGAGGGGACAACGGTGATCGTGCTAGAGGAGAAAGCCAAAGCCGCTGGCCTGGAGACCGTCTTCCGCTGCCGGATGGTGACGCTGAGCATCCATTCGTCGCTGGAGGCGGTCGGCTTCCTCGCCGCTATCACTGCGCGTCTGGCCGCCGCCGGCATGGGCGTCAATCCGGTCTCGGCCTTCTACCACGACCATTTGTTCATCCCGGCCGACCGGGCGGAAGAGGCGGTGGCGATATTGACCAAGCTGGCGGAAGAGAATCGTGGGTGAGGGCGGGAGCTGCCCCTCATCCCCCTGCCGGGACCTTCTCCCCGTAAAACGGGGAGAAGGGGCTAAACGGCCCAAGGCCGAGCCCGCGACCGCGGGCCGCCGGTTGTCCGACGCCCCCGCGGAGGGCCCGCCGCGGCAGCGGCGGTGCGGCCCGTGAGCGAGAATTAAGCCGCCTTCTTCTTCGGCTGGATCAGCCCGCGCTCGATCAGCAATTCGGCGATCTGCACGGCGTTGAGTGCGGCGCCCTTGCGCAGATTGTCGGAGACGATCCACATCGACAGGCCGTTGTCGATGGTCGAATCCTCGCGGATGCGCGAGATGAAGGTGGCATCCTCGCCGGCCGAATCCAGCGGCGTGATGTAGCCACCGTCCTCGCGCTTGTCGAGAACCTGGCAGCCCGGGGCTTCGCGCAGGATCTCGCGTGCCTCGTCTGCGGTGATCGGTTTTTCGAACTCGATATTGACCGCTTCCGAATGGCCGATAAACACCGGCACGCGCACGCAGGTCGCCGTCAGCTTGATCTTGGGGTCGAGCATCTTCTTGGTCTCGGCCACCATCTTCCACTCTTCCTTGGTGAAGCCGTCGTCGAGGAAGACGTCGATATGCGGGATGACGTTGAAGGCGATGCGCTTGGTGAACTTCTTGACGTCGACCTGGTCGGCGACGAATACGGCGCGGGTTTGCGTGAACAACTCGTCCATGCCTTCCTTGCCGGCGCCGGAGACCGATTGATAGGTGGCGACGACGACACGCTTGATGGTGGCGACGTCGTGCAGCGGCTTCAGCGCCACCACCAGCTGCGCCGTCGAGCAGTTCGGGTTGGCGATGATGTTCTTGCGCGTGAACAGCGAAATCGCGTCCGGGTTCACTTCCGGCACGATCAGCGGCACGTCCTGGTCGTAGCGGAAGGCCGACGAGTTATCGATGACGACGCAGCCCTGCTTGCCGATCTTCGGCGACCATTCCTTGGAGACGTTGCCGCCGGCTGACATGATGCAGATGTCGGTGTCGGAAAAATCATATTGGTCGAGCGTCCTGACCTTCAGCGTGCGGTCGCCGAACGACACTTCCGTGCCCTGGCTGCGCCGCGAGGCCAGCGCCACCACCTCGCTCACCGGAAAGCCACGCTCTTCCAGTATGTTGAGCATTTCCCGGCCCACATTGCCCGTAGCGCCGACGACTGCAACCTTGAAACTCATCGAAATCTCCTGTCCTCTCCGCTCGGTTTTTGGAGAAAACCCGCCGGCTGATGCGGGTTTCAGCCCCCGGGCCGGACCCGGGAGAGGGTGGTTAGGCCAAGGGAATCAGACCGTTTTAGTGGTCGTTTTGCCGGTTTTGACCAAGAAGGTGGTTTTGCTGGAACGAGGAAACGCAGCGACGCTCCCGGCCCAATGGTTTGCATTGCGGCCGGGGATGTCGAAAGCAAGAAGCGCCATTAAAAGGCCGCGCATCGAAACAATCCCGTTCGGTGCCGGCTTTTACGCGGTTTGCGCAAAGAGTCAATCGCGACGGAGCGAGGCGGCTTGCCCTGTACAATGGCGCCGTCGCGAAGTACGAACGATTGGATCGTTTGGCTCGTGGCGCTCCTGGCGCTCGCCGATGGATGACCCATTGCCGGGCATAAAAGAATCCGAATTCCGAAAGAAGCATATGTCCAATTTCGAAGCACTTGTCCCCGCGCTGGCAAAGGCGCTGGAAAAACGCGGTTACGTCGAGCTGACACCGGTGCAGAAGGCGGTTCTCGAACTCGGGCAGGCCGATGCGCTGGTTTCGGCGCAGACCGGCTCCGGCAAGACCGTCGCCTTCGGGCTGGCTCTGGCGCCGACCCTTCTCAACGGCGCCGAGCGCTTTTCTCACGCCGCAGCACCGCTGGCGCTGGCCGTGGCGCCGACGCGGGAATTGGCCCTCCAGGTGACGCGCGAGCTCGAATGGCTCTACGACCTGACCGGCGCAGCGATAGCGTCCTGCGTCGGCGGCATGGACATGCGCACCGAGCGGCGCGCGCTGGAGCGCGGCGCCCACATCGTCGTCGGCACGCCCGGCCGGCTGCGCGACCACATCACCCGCAATTCGCTCGACATGTCTGAACTGAAGGCAGTGGTGCTCGACGAAGCCGACGAGATGCTCGACCTCGGCTTTCGTGAGGATCTGGAATTCATCCTCGACGCCGCCCCTGCCGAGCGTCGCACGCTGATGTTTTCGGCCACCGTACCGCGCTCCATCGCCACGCTGGCCAAGGGTTACCAGCGCGATGCGGTGCGCATCTCGGCCTCCGGCGAGGAGAAGCAACATCTCGACATCGAGTACCGGGCGCTGAGCGTAGCCCAGCCCGATCGGGAAAACGCCATCATCAACGTGCTGCGCTATTACGAGGCGAAGAACGCACTGGTGTTCTGCAACACGCGCGCTGCCGTCAATCACCTGACCGCGCGCTTCAACAACCGCAACTTTTCCGTGGTGGCGCTTTCGGGCGAGCTGAGCCAGAACGAGCGCAGCCACGCGCTGCAGGCGATGCGCGACGGCCGCGCCAAGGTCTGCATCGCCACCGACGTGGCGGCACGCGGCATCGACCTGCCCAATCTTGAACTGGTGATCCATTCCGACCTGCCGACCAATCCGGAGACGCTGCTGCACCGGAGCGGGCGGACGGGCCGAGCGGGACGCAAAGGCGTCAGCGCGCTGATCGTGCCAAACAATGCCCGCAGGCGCACCGAACGGCTGCTGCAAAGTGCCGGCCTCGCGGCGACATGGGCAAGCCCGCCTTCGGCCGATGACGTTATACGGCGCGATGACGAGCGTATTCTCGCCGACCCGGCCTTCGGCGAACCGGTGAAGGAAGAGGAGCGCGGCTTCATCAATGCGCTTCTCGATCAGCACGGCCCCGAACAGGTGGCCGCCGCGTTCGTGCGCTTGTGCCGCTCCAGCCGCTCGGCGCCCGAGGATCTTCTCGACGTCGCGCCGTTCACGCCGTCGGGCGACAAGTTTGCGCGCCGCGACGAGGCGCCCAGCCGAAGCGACGATTTTGGCGACAGCGTCTGGTTCTCGCTGTCGGTGGGGCGCCGGCAGAATGCCGAGCCGCGCTGGCTGATCCCGATGCTGTGCCGGACAGGCGGCATCAGCAAGCGCGAGATCGGCGCCATCAAGATGCAGCCGGAGGAAACCTTCGTGCAGATCGCCGCGGACTGGGCCGACCGGTTTCTCCAGGCAATCGGGCCCGACCGCAAGCTGCAGAACAACATCGCGGTGAAGCGGCTGGACGGCACGCCCGACCTGTCGCGGGCCGGCTATCAGGAGCCACGCCCGGACAAGAAGCCACACCGTGGCAAGCGGGTGTTCGACCAGAACGCGCCCAAATTCGAGAAGCGCCCAACGTCAGCCGATCAGCGCCCTGCCGCGTTCGAGGCAAAGCCCTGGGCGGGAAAACAGGGCAAGCCGAAATTCGAAAAGACCGGACCCGCCAAGAACAAGAAGCCGAAAAAGCGGCCGGCCTGAACGTCCTACCCTGTCGGGTATGTCCACGGCCAGCTCTCTCGATTTCCCCGGGCAATCGCTTCAGCTTCGCGCTGCCCCTCACCCTTACCCTCTCCCCGTGAAGAACGGGGAGAGGGGGGCGCCAGCGTTGCGGCCAAGTCCCTTCTCCCCGTTCTTCACGGGGAGAAGGTCCCGGCAGGGGGTTGAGGGGCGGCGCCGACATCGACAATTGGTTGCTCCACAGGGTCAGGCGCTGTCATTTGGCTGAGACGATTGCCTATCGATTCCATGCACACCTCTTGCGGTCGGCCCTGACTTTGAACACTCTGGCCAGCGGGACGAGGGGCAGGACATGCGCGGCGAAGTGCTTCACTATGACGAGGACCAGGGTTTTGGTTTCATCACCGGAGCCGACGGCAACCGCTATACTTTCGCGCGCGAGGACCTGCGCCGCGAGGCGTCGATGGCCAGGGGCACGGCCATCGAGTTCCAGCCGGCCGGCGGACGGGCACGCGACGTTTTTCCGATCCGCGCCCAAACCGTCAGTCCGACGGACGCAACCGCCGCCCCGACTCAAACCGGCAATGGGCCCGGGGCGCCGCAACATTTCGGCCGGTCCGCTGAAAGTCGTGCCGCCGCGGCTACCGGATTGTGGGATTATTTCTGGCGGGGCCTGACTGAAAATTACTTCAACTTCGCCGGTCGTGCCCGCCGCAAGGAATATTGGGGCTTTTGCCTGTTCTGGACGATGGCGCTGATCGCGGTCGTCGGCATCGGCCTCTTCATCGACGATGCCATGGGCAATCTTGACGAACTGCCAGCAGTGACGGTCGGCCTTTGCGGCGTGTTTGTGCTGGCGACAATCCCGCCTTGGATCGGACTGAACGTGCGTCGCCTGCACGATATCGGCTTGACCGGCTGGCTTCTTGTGGTGGTGTTCATCCCGACCATTGGCTGGCTGGTCGTCCTGGTTTTCGCACTGATCCCGACTCAGGCCCGTGAAAACCAGTGGGGTCCGGTGCCGGCGGGCGTTAGGGCCTAGCTGCGTCCCGGGGCGTCGCCCAGCAGACGTGGACCGCCACAGGCTCAGCCCAGGAACTTGGCGATGATCGCGTCGCCCATCTCAGTGGTGCCGACTTCGGTCATGCCGTCGGACAAGATATCCCTGGTGCGTAAGCCCTGGTCGAGCACGGCGGCGATGGCGCTTTCCAGGCGGTCGGCTTCGGCCACCATGCCGAAGGAATAGCGCATGCACATGGCGAAGGAGGCGATCATGGCGATCGGGTTGGCGATGCCCTTGCCTGATATGTCGGGCGCCGAGCCATGCACCGGTTCATAGAGCGCCTTGCGCTTTTTCGTCTTGGCATCCGGCGCGCCGAGCGACGCCGAAGGCAGCATGCCGATCGAGCCGGTCAGCATGGCGGCGATGTCGGACAGCATGTCGCCGAACAGATTGTCGGTGACGATGACGTCGAACTGCTTGGGCCAGCGCACCAGCTGCATGCCGCCGGCGTCGGCCAGCATGTGGTCGAGCTTGACGTCGGCATATCTAGCCTTGTGGGTCTGGGTGACGACCTCGTTCCACAGCACGCCGGATTTCATCACATTGCGCTTTTCCATCGAGGTGACGTGGTTCTTGCGGGTGCGTGCCAGTTCGAAGGCGACGCCTGAAATGCGCTCGATCTCGAACGTGTCGTAGACCTGCGTGTCGATGCCGCGCTTCTGGCCGTTGCCAAGATCGATGATCTGCTTCGGCTCGCCGAAATAGACGCCGCCGGTGAGTTCGCGCACGATTAGAATGTCGAGCCCTTCGACCACCTCCTGCTTGAGCGAGGAGGACGCCGCCAGCGCCGGATAGCAGATGGCGGGCCTGAGATTGGCGAACAGCTCCATATCCTTGCGCAGCCGCAGCAGTCCGGCTTCGGGGCGCACTTCATAAGGCACCGCATCCCATTTCGGCCCGCCGACGGCGCCGAACAGCACCGCGTCGGCAGCCATCGCCTTGGCCATGTCGGCATCGGAAATCGCCGCGCCATGCGCGTCGTAGGCGCAGCCGCCGACCAGCCCCTCATCGGTGGCGAAACCACTGCCGAGCCTGTCGTTCATGGCTGATATCAGCTTCTTCACCTCGGCCATCGCCTCGGGGCCGATGCCGTCGCCAGCGAGCAGGAGAAGATTTTTCGTAGCCATCGGAACCGTCCTAACTGTGGCGCATGACCCCGAAATCGGCATCGATTTCGGAAAGGATCGTGCGCAGAACTATAATTCGACGGCGCCCTTTGCGCGTCCAAAGGACGCGTGGCGCTGTCGTGAGCCGCGGCCTTGCTAAACGCCAAGCGGGCTATGCGCAAGCGTTTGGTTCAGAGCATCTTTGACGATCCTTGGCGCCCCCTCTGTTCCCGCCTACGTCGCACAAGCTTCTGCATCGCCGCCGCGCTCAGGCAGTGCGCCTGAGTGCCGTCACTTCGATCTCGATCTTCATTTCCGGCTGGTTGAGCTGGCAGACGATCATCGTTGCTGCCGGCCTGATGTCGCCAAAGGCCTCGCCGAGGATCGGAAAGACGATGTCGATGAAAGCCGCGTCGGTGATGTAGTAGTGCGCCCTCACCACATCGGCCATCTCGAAGCCGCCGTCCTGCAACGCCTTGGCGATCGTCGCCAGGCAATTGCGCGTCTGCGCCTCGACCGTCTCCGGCATCGACATGGTCGCATAATCGTAGCCGGTCGTTCCGGAAACGAAACACCAGTCGCCCTGCACCACGGCGCGCGAATAACCGGCTGCCTTCTCGAAGGGCGAGCCGGTGGAGATCAGTTTTCGCATGGGTTCCCTCAGATATTCCTTAGGCAATGTTGAGCTGAAGAAATGTCTCCGGCCATGGGCCAGGCGGGACGAATCGACAGTGCAAAACTGTGATAGGCAGGCATGTCGGCCCTGCGTTCGATCGCAGCGAGGTCGAGCGAGGCGGCTCGAACTCCTCAAGACCCCACCAGCGGAACAGGCATCGGCCAACGCAGTGGTCTCCGTCCCGAAGCCGAGCGGCAGCGAACGTCGATTGTTTTCAGCGGCGATTTCATGGCAGGGCGCAAGGACAATCGAGATTGGCCGAAACATCTTCCACTTCGTCATCCTGGGGCGAAGCAAGGAGCGAAGCGACGCGGCGCAGACCCTTGGATCCATGCCGTTACCTGGCGGCAGTGCTCCGGCGGACCGAACGCTACCACCCCGTTCCGCGAAAAAAGCTCGACCCATTCTGGATTGGTCTTCTCGATCAGTTCGATCTTCCATTGGCACCGTCGCGGACGCAAGCACCGTTCCGAGCCGCTGCATTCTTCGGCTGATGCACGGAATGGATCCCAGGGTCTGCGCTCCGCTTCGCGTCGCTCCGCCCCTAGAATGACAAAGGCGTGGTGGCCTGTGGCTAATCGCCAGCGTTGGAGATTGGCGGCTGGGTGAAGGCCGGTCGCCAACGACCGTCCTCAGTCTCTTGAGGCTCAGTCAAAGAGCCAAATCCCCCTGTACAGAGAAACTGGTTAGCTTTTTCGACTACGCGCCGCCAGCGTCCGCAACCTCAGTGCGTTGAGGCGTATGAAGCCTTCGGCGTCCTTCTGGTCGTAGGCGCCACGGTCGTCCTCGAAGGTGACCAGCGCGTCGGAATAGAGCGTCTTCTTCGACTTGCGGCCGGTGACGATGACGTTGCCCTTGTAGAGTTTTAGCCGCACCGTGCCTTCGACATCTTCCTGGCTCTTGTCGATCATCGCCTGCAGCATCAGGCGCTCCGGCGCGAACCAAAAGCCGTTGTAGATCAGCTCGGCATAGCGCGGCATGAACTCGTCCTTGAGGTGGGCGGCGCCACGGTCGAGCGTGATCGATTCGATCGCCCGGTGGGCTGATATCAGGATGGTGCCGCCGGGGGTCTCGTAGACGCCGCGCGATTTCATCCCGACGAAACGGTTCTCGACAAGGTCGAGCCGGCCGATGCCGTTGTCGCGGCCGAGATCGTTGAGCGCGGCCAGCATCGTCGCCGGCGACAGTTTCTTGCCATCGAGCGCGATCGGATCGCCCCTCAGGAACTCGATTTCGATCTCGGTGACCTTGTCCGGCGCGTCCATCGGCGAGATGGTGCGCTGGTGGACGAATTCCGGCGGCTCGCTCCACGGATCTTCCAGCACCTTGCCTTCGGAAGACGAGTGCAGAAGGTTGGCGTCGACCGAAAAAGGCGCGTCGCCCTTCTTGTCCTTCGGCACCGGAATCTGGTGCTGCTCGGCGAAGTTGATCAGGTCGGTGCGCGACTTGAACGACCAGTCGCGCCATGGCGCGATGACCTTGATGTCGGGGTTGAGCGCATAGGCCGAAAGCTCGAAACGGACCTGGTCGTTACCCTTGCCGGTGGCGCCGTGCGCAATCGCGTCGGCGCCGGTTTCTTTTGCGATCTCGACGAGGTGCTTGGAGATCAGCGGTCGTGCGATCGAGGTGCCGAGCAGGTAAGTGCCCTCATAGACGGCATTGGCGCGAAACATCGGGAAGACGAAGTCGGAAACGAACTCCTCGCGGACATCCATGATGCGGATGTCCTTGATGCCCATCATCTCGGCCTTGCGCCGCGCCGGCTCCAGCTCGCCGCCCTGGCCGAGATCGGCAGTGAAGGTAACGACCTCGGCGCCGAGCTCGGTCTGCAGCCATTTCAGGATGATGGAAGTGTCGAGGCCGCCGGAATAGGCGAGCACGACCTTCTTGACGGCTTTTGCTTTTGACATTTGGCTGTTCCGCGACAGGATTCTTCGCGGGCGAGGTATCACGGCCTTTCCGGGCTGCGCAAGTGATGAACGGTCCCCCGGTCGCTGCTGGCATACTGGATCAGCCCTTGTGCCGCCAGTCGCTGGTGCAGAGAAGACGCTTGCGGTATAGGCTGCGCTTTCTTATCCAGGGGCCCGCCCATGTCCTTTATTCCCGACACCACGACGCTGATCCAGTTCGCCATCGCCACCGTGATCCTGGCGATCACGCCCGGGCCCGATATGACGCTGTTCGTGTCGCGCACGCTGAGCCATGGCCGCGCCACCGGTTTTGCGTCGATGGCCGGCGCGCTGTGCGGCACGCTGATCCACACCACGCTGGTCGTGGTCGGCATCTCGGCGCTGATCGTCGCCTCGCCGATGTCCTTCCTGGCCCTGAAGATCTTTGGCGCCGGCTATCTCGTTTTCCTGGCCTGGCAGGCGATCACCAAGGGGTCGGCGTTTTCGCCGGAGAAGAAGACCGGGCCTGAGATTTCGCTGTTCCGCGCTTGGGCGGCGGGGCTCGGCGTCAATCTGCTCAACCCGAAGATCATCCTGTTCTTCATGACCTTCCTGCCGCAGTTCGTCTCCGCGCACGACCCGAACGCGCCCGGAAAGCTGTTCTTCCTCGGTGCGATGTTCGTGGTGCTGTCGATCCCGGTAACAGCGCCGATGGTCTTTGCAGCAGAAAAATTCTCGGCGGCGATGAAGACCAGCCCGCGGGTGACGCGCGCCGTCGACTATCTGTTCGCCGGGGTGTTTTCGGCCTTCGCGCTCAAGATCCTGACCGCCCAGGCGAAGTAGGCGCGGACCTTCCGGCTTGACGCCAGCTTCCGGCCGTGCGCCCGGCGCTCAGCCAGTAGAAAATGCCGCCGACCATGCCGCAGCCGACCACGGCAGCGACGACGCGCGGATCGGTGATCTCGAAATTGGCATCGGCGGTCCGATAGGCGAAGCCGAGGAAAACCGACGCGACCACCGCACCCGCCAGCGCATAGAACAGCCAGTCGCGCCGTCCCAGGATTTCGGAGACGAGGATGGCGACCGCCGCCGGCATGAAGGCGAAATAAGCGACGAACAGTGCAACGAATGGAATCGAAAAATACAGCGAAGCAGTCGCCGTAGGGTGCGCGTGCTCCGGCGTGTAGCCCAGCGACCCCAGAAACATGATATTGAGGAAGGCGCTGGCGGCCAGCGAGGCGACGACATAGCCGATCAGGATGACGGCGAAGCGGATGAGATAGGCAACGAGACGGTTCACGCCGAAACTGCTCCCCTTTGTTTGATAAGGAAACGCCCGGTTACTGCCCAGTAGGCATAACCGCCGGAGAATCCGCCGGGTAGACAGGGCAGGAGTAGCGCAGCCGATATGTTCAACGGGGTCGTTTGTGTCCAGGCGCTTAAGACCAGGAGCGCGAGGATGGCGTTCAGGGCGCCAGCGCACGCAAATGGCAGCCAGCGGCTCCAGCCTTGTCTACGGGCGACAAGCAGCGTGAGCAGAAAACCGGGCAGCGCCGTCAGGAAAGTAATCATGAGTACGGATTGGTAAACAAAGCCCACATCGCGGACGCTGCGGTAAAACGATCCCCAGGCGCCGCCATCCGGCAGGACGGTCGGGAGCAGCAACACGAAGAAGGTGGCGGCGACCGCAACCAGGACGGCAATGACATAACCCAAAGATATGAATGCGACGCGGCCGAACCAGGCAACGAGACGGGTCACGCCTCGCCGTGCCCCGCGATCATCATCGCTTCCAGCGCCAGCCGGTCGACCTTGCGCATGCGCTCGGACTCCGACTTGAGCTGGCCGCAGGCGGCGAGGATATCGCGGCCGCGCGGCGTGCGAATCGGCGAGGCATAGCCGGCATTGTTGATATAATCGGCGAATTTCTCGATCGTCTCCCAGTCAGAGCACTGGTAATTGGTGCCTGGCCACGGGTTGAACGGGATCAGATTGATCTTGGCCGGAATGCCCTTGAGCAGCTTGATCAGACCCTTGGCGTCTTCGATCGAATCGTTGACGTCCTTCAGCATCACATATTCGAAGGTGATGCGGCGAGCGTTCGACAGGCCGGGATAGGCGCGGCAGGCGGCTATCAGCTCTTTCAATGGATACTTCTTGTTGATCGGCACCAAAAGGTCGCGCAGATCGTCATTGGTGGCGTGCAGCGAGATCGCCAACATGACGCCGATCTCCTCGCCGGTGCGGAAGATCTCCGGTACGACGCCGGAGGTCGACAGCGTGATGCGTCTTTTCGACAGGGAAAGCCCGTCGCCGTCGGAGGCGATCAGCAGCGCCTTCTTCACCGCCTCGAAATTGTAGAGCGGCTCGCCCATGCCCATCATGACGACGTTGGACACTTTCCGGCCCTCGGCCGGCACGATGGCGCCATCCGGCGTGTCGCGGTCGGGGAAATCGCCGAGCCGGTCGCGGGCGGTCAAAAGCTGGGCGAGGATTTCCTCGGCGGTCAGATTGCGCACCAGCTTCTGCGTGCCGGTGTGGCAGAAGGAACAGGTCAGCGTGCAACCGACCTGCGACGAGATGCAGAGCGTGCCGCGGCCTTCTTCGGGAATGTAGACGGTCTCGATCTCGACCGGCCGGCCAGCGCCGCGCGGTGGAAAGCGAAACAGCCATTTGCGCGTGCCGTCTGAGGAAATCTGCTCCTCGACGATCTCGGGCCTGGCGACGGTGAAATGCTTGTCGAGCTCGGCGCGCAAATCCTTGGATATGTTGAACATGCCGGCGAAGTCGGAGACACCGCGCACATACATCCAGTGCCAGAGCTGCTGGGCGCGCATCTTGGCGTGGCGCTCCGGCACGATGCCTGACGCAACCAGGGCTGCGCCAAGCTCGGCCCGGGTCAGGCCGATCAGCGACGGTTTCTCGGCCGGCGTGGCGCGGGCGCGCAACGCGTCACGGGCGCCCTCAGTGGTGAGATCAAATGAAAGGGTCATTGTTGCACTGATATAAGCGATTTATGGCCGATTACAGCATCGTGCCCGAAATGAAGCGCGGCGCATAGCACAGGTTGACGGCGGAGTCATAGTGACGGCGGTGCAAGGCTCGCCGCAATGTGCCGGCCGGCGGCGTGTTAAAAAGCAGAAAGCCGGGCTTGCGGCCCGGCCTTACTCAAACTCCGCTTCGCCTGTGGCTATTTGCACCTGGCGATGGACGACAGCGCCGCCGAAATGCCTTTCAGCGAAAAGACATAGGTAGTGGTGTTGCCGCGGCCGGATTTCGCCTGCACCCTCATGTCGCTGCCGGACTTCATCGCGGCGATCAACACCGGCTCCTCGGCGGCATTCTCGACCCAGGCCGACTTGCCGCGGGTGAACATCGAAAAGCTCTTGCCGTCGATGGTGACGGTGGCCTTGGAGTTTTCCTGGAAATTATAGCCGGCGATGAATTGCGGTTCATAGGACACCTGTTGTCCCGGCCGCTGGCTGACGAAGAAGAACATGTTGCCATGGTCAAGCGTCGGCGGCTGCTTGTCGGTCGGCACGGTCAACACATAGCAAACCTTGCCGCCCGACGCCTGGTAGCTGTAGGTGCCCCAGGCATTGTGCTGGCCGATCTTGGTCGCCGACTGCGCCAGAGCCGGCGCTGTCATGGCCACCAGTGCCAGGCTCGAAATTGTAGCAATCAATCCGCGCATCGCTTTTCCCATATATGGTGCGGAGGCAGGTCGGCTCGCCGTCCTGCCCGTCGCTTCATTTTGATTTAATCTGGGTTACCAAACGGTGAATTTCCCTTGGGAAAAGGACATCCACCCCAGGAAACCGCCGCTATCCTTGCGCCTGTCGCCCGAAAGGCGGCAGTTACAACGTCCCTTTCGCGACTTGGAGGGCACGAAAGCGGCAAGAGTTTGACTTTTCTGCCTTATCGCCGGCTCAGCTGTCGCCGGCAATCGCCTGCTTGGCGGCGCGCCGATGCGCCGATGTGATGTGGGCTTTGACGGTGGTGATCGCGGCGGTCAGCACCGCGATGTCGTCGGTAAAGCCCAGTCCCAAGACGAAGTCGGGGATGACGTCAGCCGGCAGCACGAAATAGCCGAGCGCCGCCACCAGGATGCCCTTGGCGCGCAGTGGCGTGTTCTTGTCCATGGCGCAGTAATAGGCGGCGACCAGCTCTTCCATGAACGGTATCTGCCGGGCAGCCCGCTTGGCCGTGCGCCAGAATTTCTTGCGCACTTCGCTGGCGTGGCCGGGCTTGCCGCCAAAGCCGAAGAAATCAAAACCGGATTTTTGCGCCATCAGTCTCTCCTAACGAGGCTGCGCATGTTGTTCCACGCGCGACCGCGATGGAAATGTGGTGAAACCCGAACTGCGCTGCAAGATGCCGTCTTTCCATGCATGTCGTTATCCCAAAACCGCCGTGCACCCTTGGGTCAAGCCTTAGGGCAGGTTTTGGGGCGACATGCATTGGCTCAGCCGCCGAAATAGCGGTCCATCTTCGTGGCCAGTTCGAAATCGAGCGCGGTCAGGCCGCCCGCATCGTGGGTGTTCAGCGTCACGTTCACGGTCTTGTAGACATTCGACCAGTCGGGGTGATGGTCCATCTTCTCCGCCGCCAGGGCAACGCGGGTCAAGAAGGCGAAGGCTTCGGAAAAATTCCTGAAGGTGAAGCTGCGCTCGATCGAACCGCCATCCTTGGTCAGCGACCAGCCGTCGAGCCCGGCCAGCGCCTCGGCGACCGCCTCCTTGCTCAGTTTCTCTCTCGTCATAGTCGTTTCCCGTGCTATCTGGATTTGCAGTCTTCAGCATAGTGCCGGATCGATGAGCGCAAAGCCGATAAAATCCATCCTTTTCGTCTGTCTCGGTAATATCTGCCGCTCGCCACTGGCGGAGGGCGTGTTGCACGCCGTCCTGGCGGAGCGCGGTCTCGATCGGGATATCCTGCTCGATTCCGCCGGAACCAGCGACTGGGAAGCCGGCTCGGCACCCGACCCGCGCTCGATCTCAATCGCAGAGCGGCACGGTATCGATATTTCCGGACAGAAGGCGCGCAAGCTGACGCCGGACGATTTTTCGCGTTTCGACCTCATTCTCGCTATGGACCGATCGAATCTCCGCGATCTGAAGGCGCTGGTGCCTGCCGCCGTGCGCGACCGGGTCCATCTGTTCCTCGAGTTCGCGGAGGGAAGGGTGAGCGACGTGCCGGACCCATATCACGAGGGGCCGGAGGCGTTTGCCTCGGTTTACCGCATGATCCGCGAAGCGTCAGAGGCGCTGGCGACGCGGCTCGAGGCACGGCTGTCGGCGCCCGACAGCGGCCAGGCCTCCTCGACGATGTAAGGTCCGCCGCCGACCGAATCGCGCGACGACATCAGGACGAAGCGGCCGACACGGAAGGGCAGCGTCGAAAAATTGCCGCGCGCCGACAGATACTGGGCGACATCGAGCGGGCTCGAATTGCGTAAGCGCGCCAAGGTCACATGCGGCATGAACTTGCGCGGATCTGCGGGGATGCCGAGGCGCTGGCAGATGCGCTCGATTTCGGCTTGCAGTGACGAAAGATCGGGCGAGGCGGAGACGCCGGCCCACACCGCATGCGGTTTCTTCTGGCCGAAGGCGCCAACGCCGGACAGTGTCAGCGCGAAGGATGGGCGGTGGACACGGTCGAGCGCGTTGGCGATCTCGTCGGCGACATGGCCTTCTACATCGCCGATGAAGCGCAGCGTCAAATGGTAGTTCTCGACGTCGATCCAGCGGGCCCCGGGCAGGCCGCCCCGGAGCAGGGACAGCGAAAGGGCGGCGTCACGCGGTATTTCGAGGGCGGTGAAAAGACGCGGCATGGGTAAGCCTCCTGTCCTCGAATCGAACTCTTGTCCCTAGCGAATCATCGAAAATCGGGCGGGGCAAGCGGTTTGTTTGGTCGCACCTGTGCTAAATCAAATCGTCCGGGGAATGCGTAGCCTCATCGAAATCCAGTCCTTCAAGAGTTGCCCTTAACCACGGCAATGGTTTTTTCGACATCCGGCAGTATGCGCTCAACGATGCGGTCGATGCCCTTGGCGTTCGGGTGAAGGCCGTCCTCGAGTTGAAAGGCGGCTTCGCCGGCGACGCCGTCGAGAAAGAACGGATAGAGCGGGACGCCGTACTTTTCCGCCAGTTTCGGAAAGATCGCGTCAAAGCCATTCTGGTAGTCGGCGCCGAGATTGGGTGCGGCGCGCATGCCAGCCAGCAGCACGGCGATCTTGCGCTGCTTCAGCTTCGCCAGCATGGCGTCCAGATTCCTTTGCGTAATGGCAGGAGAAACGCCGCGCAGCATGTCGTTGGCGCCGAGCTCGAGGATGACAAGTCGCGTGCCGTCCGGCACCGACCAGTCGAGCCGCGACAGGCCGCCACTCGAGGTATCGCCGGAGACGCCGGCATTGGCGACGGTCACATCGTGGCCCTTGGCGCGAAGCGCTGCCTCAAGTTTCTGGGTGAAGCCTTCGTCCGGTCCGAGGCCAAAGCCTGCCATTAGGCTGTCACCGAAACCGACAATCTTGAAGGGCTCGGCGCGTGCCGGCGAAATGGCGCCGCAAATTCCGAGAAAAAGGATGAAGACTGCGGCAAGTGTGTGTTTGAAAGCCATGCGGCAGGCCCCATATGACGAGGACATTTTGTTGGCGGCAGGCAGAATTCCAGCCTCCCCTTTCCCATATAGGACGATTTTATTTTGATAGAAGCCGTCATCGCGCTGAAAGACGTATCGCTGACGCTCGGTGAAGGAGCGTCTTCCGTCCATGTGCTGAAAGGTATTAGCATCGATGTGGCCGATGGCGAGGCGACCGGCATCGTCGGGCCATCGGGCTCGGGAAAATCGACGCTGCTGATGGTTTTGGCTGGGTTGGAAAGGGTCGATTCGGGTACGGTACGAATTGCCGGCGAATTGCTGAACGGCAAGAGTGAAGATCAAATCGCATCGTTTCGCGGTCGAAACATCGGCATCGTTTTCCAGTCCTTTCATCTCATTCCCAACATGACGGCGCTCGAAAATGTCGCAGTGCCGCTGGAACTTGCCGGCCATCCCGATCCGTTCGGGGTGGCGGCGCTGGAGCTGGAGGCGGTGGGCTTGAGCGACCGCGTCACCCATTATCCCGGCGAATTGTCCGGCGGCGAACAGCAGCGTGTGGCGATCGCCCGGGCGCTGGCGCCTTCGCCGCGCATCCTCATCGCCGACGAGCCGACCGGCAATCTCGACCAGACAACGGGACGGCAGATCGCCGATCTTCTGTTCGCCAAAGCGGCCGAGCGCGGCATGACGCTGGTGCTGGTCACGCACGATCCGGCGCTTGCCGCACGCTGCTCCCGGCAGGTGTCGATGCGGTCGGGCCGGATCGAGGACACGCCGGAACCTGCTCCAAAACCCGGTAAGGTGCCGGCCTGATGCCGCTGTTGCGCACGCTGAAGCTCGCCTTCCGTTTCTCGCTGCGCGAGATGCGCGGCGGGCTGTCCGGCTTCCTGATCTTCCTTGCCTGCATTGCGCTTGGCGTCGCGGCGATCGGCGGCGTCAATTCGGTCGCCTGGGCGATTACCGCCGGTGTCGCCAACGAAGGCCAGTCGCTGCTCGGCGGCGACCTTCGTTTCGAGCTCAATCAGCGCGCCGCGACGCAGGCCGAGCACGCCTTTCTCGACGGGCTGGGCACGGTATCGCACAGCGCCAACATGCGCTCGATGGCGCGGCTCGAGGACGGCTCCGACCAGGCCCTGGTCGAGGCCAAGGCGGTCGATGGCGCCTATCCGCTCTATGGCGTGCTGGAGACTGAGCCGGCGCTGTCGAAGCAGGAACTGTTCGGCGAAAAATCCGGCGTTTTCGGGGCCGCCGCACCCGACCTTTTGTTCGAGCGGCTGAACCTCGGGGTCGGCGACCGGCTGAAGCTCGGCAGCGCCACATTCGAACTGCGCGCCAGACTCATCAACGAGCCGGACGCGGTATCCGACGGCTTCGGCTTTGCGCCGCGGCTGATGATCTCGACGGACGGACTTGCCGCTTCCGGCCTGATCCAGCCCGGCAGCCTGGTCGAGAACGCCTACAAGATCCGGCTGCCCGTCGGCGCTAGCGAAGCGCGCATCAAGGCAATCCAGGACCAGGCCGCGGCAGATTTTCCCGAGTCCGGCTGGTCGATCCGCACACGCAGCAATGCAGCACCGGCCTTGTCCTCCAATATCGAACGGTTTTCGCAATTCCTGACACTGGTCGGGCTGACGGCGCTGGTGGTCGGCGGCGTCGGGGTGGCCAATGCGGTGCGCGCCTATCTCGACGGCAAGCGCGGCGTCATCGCCACCTTCAAGAGCCTGGGGGCCTCGGGCGGTTTCGTCTTTGCCGTCTACCTCGTTCAGATCCTGATGATCGCCGCCCTCGGCATCATGGTGGGCGTCGTGCTTGGCGCGCTGATGCCGTTCGCGGCGAGCGCGGCACTCCAGTCGGTCATTCCGGTGCCGGCGGAAGGCGGGTTCTATCCCGGCGCGCTCGGCATGGCGGCGCTATTCGGGTTGCTGGTGACGCTGGCTTTCGCCTTGCTGCCGCTCGGCCGTGCGCGCGACGTGCCGGCGACGGCGCTGTTTCGCGAAATGGGTTTTGAGGGCCGCGGTTTTCCGCGCCCGCTCTACACAGCGGCGGCGCTCGGCGTCGCGCTGCTCCTGGCGGCGCTGGCCATTCTGTTTTCCGGCGACCGCTATATCGCGTCGATCTTCGTCGGCGCCACCATTTTCGCTTTCCTGGTGCTGCGCATCGTCGGCGCGCTGGTGCAGGGGGTCGCCAAAAAGAGCCCGCGCGTTGGCTCGACGGCGCTTCGGCTCGCCATCGGCAACATCCATCGGCCGGGTGCCTTGACGCCGTCGGTAGTGCTGTCGCTGGGACTGGGATTGACGCTTCTGGTGACGCTGGCGCTGATCGACGGCAATCTCAGGCGGCAGATTTCCGGCAGCCTGCCGGAACGGGCGCCGAACTTCTTCTTTGTCGATATCCAGAGCAGCGATGTCGATGCGTTCTCCGCGCTGGTCAGCAGGCAAGCGCCGCAGGGCACACTGGTCAAAGTGCCGATGCTGCGCGGCCGGGTGATGGCGCTGAACGGCGTCGACGTCGACAAGGTCAGGATTGCCCCGGAAGGAGCCTGGGTGCTGCGCGGCGATCGCGGGCTGACCTACGAGGCCAGTATTCCCGCGAATGCGACGCTGACCGAAGGGACATGGTGGCCGGACAATTATGCCGGCGAGCCGCTGGTGTCGTTTTCGGCCGAGGAAGGCAAAGAGATCGGGCTGAAACTCGGCGACACCATCACCGTCAACGTGCTTGGCCGCAACGTGACGGCGAAGATCGCCAATTTCCGCCAGGTCGAATGGGAGACCATGGGCATCAACTTCGTCATGGTGTTCTCGCCCAGCACGTTTGCCGGCGCGCCGCATAGCTGGCTGGCGACGCTGACCGAAAAGGGCGCGTCGCCGGCCGACGATGCCCGTCTTCTCAACGCCGTCACCCGTGCCTTTCCCGCGGTGACGACAGTTCGGGTCAAGGACGCGCTCGACATCGTCAACCGGCTGGTGGCGCAACTCGGCACCGCGATCAGGGCCGCGGCCGGCGTGGCGCTGATCGCCTCGGTGCTGGTGCTGGCCGGCGCACTGGCTGCCGGCAACCGCGCCCGCATCCACGACGCAGTGGTGCTGAAGACGCTGGGCGCCACCAGGAAGACGCTGATCGCGGCTTTTTCGCTGGAATACATGCTGATCGGCCTTGCCACCGCGATCTTCGCGCTGGCGGCAGGCGGCGTTGCCGCGTGGTTCGTTGTCGCGCGCGTCATGACGCTGCCGTCGCATTTCATGCCCGATGTGGCGGTGGCAACCATCCTCTTTGCGCTGGTGGTCACGGTCGGCATTGGCCTCGCCGGCACCTGGCGGGTGCTGGGCCACAAGGCGGCGCCGGTGCTGCGCAACCTTTGATCTGCAAGCATATCCAGGCTCAACGCGACCAAGATTCGGTTAAATCTTGTTAATGTTGGGCTTCGGAAGGCCGATAATGCGGATTTTCGGGTCTTCACGAAGCATTACGCTCGGTTACGGTCTTGTTCTTGTCGCCAATAACCATCATATTTCGCCGTAGGCATGCTGGAGCCCCGCCAGCGGCGCCGCGGTCCAACCGGGCCGGACACCGGACGGGGCAGAAGCAATATGAGGATTTCCATGGCTGAACCCGTTCGCAATTATCAGACGCGTGCCGTGCCCGGCGCCGGCGTCGATGCTGCTATCGACCAGGGCCTGCGCGCCTATATGATCAAGGTCTACAATCTGATGGGGCTTGGCCTCCTCATCACCGGCCTCGCCGCGGTCGGCACGATCATGCTGGCCACCACTACCGATCCGGCTTCGGCGGTCGCCACGTTGCCGAACGGCGACATGCTGACCTCCTTCGGCTACGCGATCTTCGGCTCGCCGCTGAAATGGCTGGTGATCTTTGCCCCGCTCGCCGCGGTGCTGTTTCTGTCGTTCCGCGTCCAGTCGATGAGCGTTTCTGCCGCGCAGACGACGTTCTGGGTCTATGCCGGCCTCGTCGGCTTGTCGCTGTCGTCGATCTTCCTGGTCTACACGACGGCTAGCATTTCGCAGACCTTCTTCGCCACCGCCGCGGCGTTCGGTGCGCTGTCCCTTTACGGCTACACGACCAAGCGCGATCTGACCGCGTTCGGCTCGTTCCTGGTGATGGGCGTGTTCGGCCTGATCATCGCGATGGTGATCAACATCTTCCTGCAGTCGTCGGCCCTGTCCTTCGCCGTCTCGGCGCTCGGCGTGCTGATCTTTTCGGGCCTAACCGCCTATGACACGCAGAAGATCAAGGAGATGTATTTCGAGGGCGACGCCACCGACGTTGCCGGCCGTAAGGCGATCATGGGCGCGCTGACGCTCTATCTCGACTTCATCAACCTGTTCATGTTCCTGCTGCAGTTCATGGGCGACCGCCGTTAAAACGGTCCCTGCGTCTCTGGACCAGCGATTTTGGAAAGGGCGGCCCAAAGGCCGCCCTTTCCTTTTGTGCCGACCTTTGCTGTGATGGAAGGCAGATGAACGACTTGCATAAATTATGAGCAGCATCATGATACGGCCCGCGGCTTCGGCCGATCTCGATCGGATCACGGATATCTATGCCGATGCGGTGACCCACGGCACGGCGAGCTACGAACTGGAGCCGCCTGATCGCGCCGAGATGGGCCAACGCTTCGATAGTTTGATAGCGGGTGGCTTTCCCTATCTGGTGGCGGAAAAAGACGGCATTGTGCTCGGCTATGCCTATGCCGGCCCCTTCCGGGCGCGGCCTGCGTACCGGTTTGTCGTCGAGGACTCTGTCTATGTCGCGCCGGAGGCCAAGGGCCATGGCATCGGGCTAAAGCTGATGCAAGGGCTGATCGAGGCGGCCGAGGCGGCCGGCTTCCGCCAGATCATCGCGGTGATCGGCGACGGTCGGCCGGACAGTGCCTCGGTGCGGCTGCATGAAAAGCTCGGCTTTCGCCATTCGGGCCGCCTGGAAGGCTCCGGCTACAAGCACGGACGCTGGCTCGACACGGTGTTCATGCAATTGCCGATCAATGACGGAGCTTCGGTTCCGCCCGATCCCAACTCGTTGCCGGAACGGAAATTCCGCCAGCAAAATAAGTAGTTTAGGCCTCGACCAGCTTCAGCGTGCGGTCGAAGACGCCGAGCACGCGGCCAAGTTCCTGGCCGCGCTTGAGGATGCGGCCGCCGGCGGCAATGACGGCAAATGCGCCTTGTCGGCGCGCCAGCTTCGGATCCTTGACGATCTGGAACAGCGGCACCTCGCTGGTGCGACGGAAGACGGAAAAGACGGCGCGGTCGGTAAGATGGTCGATGGCGTAGTCGCGCCATTCATTGGCGGCGACCATGCGCCCGTAAAGCCTCAGGATCTGGTCCAATTCACGCCGGTCGAACCGCACCGGCTGGTCGAGGCGTTCGCGTCTTGCCTCATGCAGCGGGATCAGTATTGCGGATGCGTCCCCATCCTCCGTCCCACTGCCGTGATCAGTCATGCCTCGATCCCTTCGAATGAATCTTACATCAATCAAAGTTGGCGCTTTCGCGATGGAATTGCAAGCCCAGCCGGACAAAGGCGGGCGGCGCACCGTTTCCCCGGTGTCCAGTCACGTTTATAAAACGCCCGTTGGAATTGGTGATGCTTCGCCACAATCCTGCCTTCTTTTATCCGTGCTAATGCCCCAATGTCCGACGAATTTACGGGTGTTGCCTGAGACGGTTCGGTCCGGCACTGGCTCGTAAACCCCAAGCCCCCCGCCCACGGGTCTGCGTCGGATCGAACCAACCTCGGTTTTTCCTTGGGAAAAATCGAGTGCGACGATCCCAAAACCTAAATGACCGGCGTCAGAAGCAAGCTGACGTCGGTTTTTTTATGTCTGGATGGAAGCGGACGCCGAGAGCGCCAAATCCGCGCTCTCTTTACTATTTAACGCATTTTGTCGGACGCCAAACGAAGACGTTTGGCTGCAAAACGCTACGGGCGAGAATGCGCAGCCGATAAAGGCTTGTGGATTAAGGCGGCGCCCAGAATGGGACCCGGCAGGCCGTCCTTGCCCACCGATTGCAGCAGCACGGCGCAGCCGCCTTTCTTGGAAATCACGCTCATCGGCAATTCGTAGCGCTGCGCCTTGCCGTGCCACATGCCGGCGGTCTGGATGCCGGAGACGGCGTTCCAGTAGGTCATGCTGCGGCCGGTGTTTTCGCCCTTGCCGATCTTGATCGTCTGCGGCGGGTCGAAATAGACGATGACGACATGGGCATCGCTGGGGCCGGTTCCGGCATCGCCGGCGTCGATCGTGACGCGGTCATTGGTCCGGCTGACCTTGATGCTGACCCGCATGCCTTCGCCCGATCTTGCCATGCGGGCGAGCGCGCCGTCGACTTCCTTGCGGTTGGCGCCGCTGACATGGCTGCGGCCATTGATGACGGCCTGCGGCGTATAGACCGAGCGGCTGCCGAAGGCGCGCATATACTCATATTGCCGTTCGGTGTTCTCCTTGCGGCTCAGCGTGTCCTTCCAACCGAGATAATCCCAGTAGTCGACATGATAGGCGAGCGCGACGATATTCTGCCTGGTGGCAAGCTCGGCGAAGAATTCATCGGCCGGCAGGCAGGAATTGCAGCCCTGGCTGGTGAAGAGCTCGACCACGCCCAAGGGCTGGTCAGTCGAGGCTTTGTCGGCCTGGGACGTGTCGGCCTCGCCGGCATGCGCATTGCCGGCAAGTCCAGCGCCGGCAAACACCGAGAGGGCCAGCGCCAATGCCGCAAGCCGCAATGGTCTTCGAGGTGTCATGGCCGTTTCGACTCCCGCCGGTGATGGCCGGCTTTATTCTGATTGGCGAAATATGTGGCAGAAGCGGCAGTCAACGGGAAGTCACGTTGCGGTGAAATTTTACCGCTGCAACCAACTGCAAGGGCGCCACAGGACGGGCTACACTTCAGAGTAGATACCGATTCGGGCAACAATCAGCATGTGGCAAACTCTCCTGACGCCCGTCGACCTGTACTGCGAGCGGGTCGGGCCGGAGCTCTGGGCCGAGCCGGTCAATGCATTGACCAATCTGGCTTTTCTTGTCGCCGGGCTGTGGGGTGTCCGGGAGGTGCGCCGGCGTGGCACCGGCATCTTCGCCGAAGTGCTGGCCTGGTGGGTGGTGGCGATCGGCATCGGCTCGGCGCTGTTCCACACCTTTGCCAACCATGGCACGGTGTGGGCCGACGTGCTGCCGATCGCCGGGTTCACGCTGGCCTACACGCTGTTCAACCTGCGCCGTTTCCTCGGCATGAAATGGGGCAAGGCGATCGCCATCTTCGTCGCCTTCTATGCCGTCACCGGGTTGTTGACCTGGGCCGTGCCGGACTGGCTGCGCCAGGCATCGAACGGCACGACCGGCTATCTGCCGCCCTTCCTGGCGCTCGCCTTCTTCGGCGTCATAGTGGCGGCGAGCGGCAACCGCGCCGGCTGGTACAATCTGGCGGGCTCAGCGATCTTCGTCGTGTCGGTCATCTTCAGGATAATCGATCCGCTGGTCTGCGGCAGCTTCCCGCTCGGCACGCATTTCCTGTGGCACATCCTCAACGGGCTGATGCTCGGTGTGCTGCTGGCGGCGGCGGCGCGCTTCGGTAGGGGAATAGGGGAATAGGGAATAGGGAATAGGGAATAGGGAATAGGGAATAGGGAATAGGGAATAGGTATTGTCTTCCCTACTCCCTTACTGCCCTACTCCCCTAATTCCTATGCTGCTAGATCGCGCAGCACATATTGCAGGATGCCGCCGTTCTTGAAGTAGTCGAGCTCGTCCAGCGTATCGATGCGGCAGATGATCGGAATGTTCTTCACCGTGCCCTCGCCATAGGTGATTTTAGCGACCATCTTCTGGCGCGGCTTGATGGCGCTCAGTCCGTCGATCTCGACCAGTTCGTCGCCCTTGAGGTTGAGCGACGCCCATGAGGTGCCCTCCTCGAAGACGAAGGGGATGACACCCATGCCGACCAGGTTCGAACGGTGGATGCGCTCGAACGACTGAGCGATGACGGCGCGAACACCCAACAGGCTGGTGCCCTTGGCCGCCCAGTCGCGCGACGAGCCGTTGCCGTATTCGACACCGGCGAAGATGACCAGCGGCACGCCTTCCTTCCTGTACTCCATGGCGACGTCGTAGATCGATCTCTCTTCCTTCGACGGATAGTGGATGGTGTAGCCGCCCTCGCGGCCGTTCTCGCCCAGCATGTGGTTGCGAATGCGGATGTTGGCGAAGGTGCCGCGCATCATCACCTCGTGATTGCCGCGCCGCGTGCCGTACTGGTTGAAGTCGGCAACGCCGACGCCATGATCCATGAGGTACTTGCCGGCAGGCGAGGCCGCCTTGATCGAGCCGGCCGGCGAGATATGGTCTGTCGTGATCTTGTCGCCGAACAGGCCGAGCACGCGGGCGCCCTTGATGTCGCCGATTGTGCCGAAGCCTGCTGTCATCCCGGCAAAGTAAGGCGGGTTCTGCACATAGGTCGAATGGTCGTCCCAGGCGTAAGTCTGGCCTTCCGGCGCTTTGACGTTCTGCCAGTATTCGTCGCCCTTGAAGACGTCGGCATATTTGCGGGCGAACAGTTCGCGCGTCACGTTCTTCTCGATGAACTCCTGGATTTCGACCGAGCTCGGCCAGATGTCCCGGAGGTAGACCGGGTTGCCGTCACGGTCCTCGCCGAGCGGCTCGGTGGTCAGATCCTTGGTCACGGTCCCGGCCAGCGCGTGGGCGACGACCAGCGGCGGCGAAGCGAGATAGTTCGCCTGCACGTCGGGCGAGACGCGACCTTCGAAATTGCGGTTGCCGGAAAGCACCGCGGCGGCAATCAAACCTTTATCGTTGATGGTCTTGGAGATCGGCGCCGGCAGCGGGCCGGAATTGCCGATGCAGGTGGTGCAGCCGAAGCCGACCAGGTTGAAGCCGATCTCGTCGAGTTCCTTCTGCAGGCCGGACTTCTCCAGATATTCGGCGACGACCTGGCTGCCCGGCGCCAACGATGTCTTGACCCACGGCTTCTGCTTGAGCCCGAGCCGGTTGGCGTTGCGCGCCAGCAGCCCGGCGCCGATCAGCACGCTCGGGTTCGAGGTGTTGGTGCAGGAGGTGATGGCGGCGATGACGACATCGCCATGGCCGAGATCATAGTTGGTGCCTTCGACGGCGTAGCGCTTGTCGATTTCGGCGGCCTTCTTGTATTCGGTTTCCATCGCCTTGGCGAAGCCGTCCGGAATGCCTTCAAGCGCTACGCGGCCTTCCGGACGCTTGGGACCGGCCATCGACGGCACGACACTGCCGAGATCGAGCTCGAGCAGGTCGGTGAACACCGGGTCGGCCGATCCGGTATCGCGCCACATGCCTTGCGCCTTGGCGTATGCCTCGACCAGCGCGATGCGGTTTTCCTCGCGGCCGGACATGGTGAGGTAGCGGATGGTTTCGCCGTCGACCGGGAAGAAGCCGCAGGTGGCGCCATATTCGGGCGCCATGTTGCCGATGGTGGCGCGGTCGGCCAGCGTCATGTTGGACAGACCCGGACCGAAGAACTCGACGAACTTGCCGACGACGCCCTTCTTGCGCAGCATCTGGGTGACGGTGAGCACGAGGTCGGTGGCGGTGACGCCTTCCCTGAGTCTGCCGGTGAGGCGGAAGCCGATGACTTCGGGCAACAGCATGGAGACGGGCTGGCCGAGCATGGCGGCCTCGGCCTCGATGCCACCGACGCCCCAGCCGAGCACGCCAAGGCCGTTGATCATGGTGGTGTGCGAATCAGTGCCCACGCAGGTGTCGGGATAGGCGGTGGTTTCGCCGCCTTCCGTGTTGGTCCACACCACCTGGCCGAGATATTCGAGATTGACCTGGTGGCAGATCCCGGTGCCGGGCGGCACCACGCGGAAATTGCGGAAGGCCTGCTGGCCCCATTTCAGGAACTTGTAGCGCTCCTCGTTGCGCTCGTACTCAAGCTCGACATTGCGGGCGAAAGCCAGCGGCGTGCCGAATTCATCGACGATGACCGAGTGATCGATGACCAGGTCGACCGGGACCAGCGGATTGATCTTTTGCGGGTCGCCGCCGAGCGAGACCATGGCATCGCGCATGGCGGCCAGGTCGACCACGGCCGGAACGCCGGTGAAATCCTGCATCAGCACACGGGCCGGGCGATAGGCAATCTCGACGCCGGCGGTGCCCCTGTCGGTCAGCCAGCCGGCGACCGCCTGGATGCTCTCCTTGGTGACGGAACGGCCGTCCTCGTTGCGCAGCAGGTTCTCCAGCAGAACCTTCATCGAATAGGGCAGCTGGGCGATGCCGGTGAGGCCGTTCTTCTCGGCCTCGACAAGGTCATAATAAACATAGTCGGTGCCGCCCGCGGTCAGCGTGCGGCGGCAATTGAAACTATCGAGGGATTTTGACACGTGCGATCCGTCCTTGTCTGTTCAGCCTGAAAGGGAACGGACGCCGATGGCATGCAATCACGCGCAAAGGTGCGGGTACGGCCATTTCCGCTGTCCGTTCCCAGCCAACCCGAGCCGTTCAAGGCGGCGCGTGCGCTGGTTCGGCGCTAATTCGCTTCCCGTGCCGACCGCTGGCACGGATGACCCGGATATAGAGAATTTCCTGGAATAGTTCTAGACAGTCGAAAGGCTATTTTGTGCGACGCGGCAACTGCCGCGCGCAGTGTTTTCGGGACGGGCAAGGAATGCGGCTGATCGCCGAAAATCTGGGCGGCGAACGCGGCGGCGAGGCGGTTTTTTCCGGCATCAACTTTGCCCTCGAGAAAGGCCAGGCACTGATCGTCACCGGGCCGAATGGCGCGGGGAAGTCGACGCTGCTCAGGGTGGTTGCCGGGCTGCTGCCGGTGGCGGCAGGCCGTGTGCTTATCGAAGGCGGGGCTGAGGATTTTCCGTCGGTTGCCTCGGCCTGCCATTATCTCGGCCACCAGAACGCGATGAAGACGGCGCTGAGCGTGGCGGAAAATCTGCGCTTCTGGCGCGATTTTTCGGGCGCGGATTTTTTGGGCGCTGAAGAGGCGCTGGAAACGGTCGGGCTTGATGGTCTCGGCCATCTGCCGTTCGGCTATCTCTCCACCGGGCAACGTCGCCGAGCGGCGATCGCAAAGCTGCTTGTCAGCCGGCGGCCATTGTGGCTGCTCGACGAGCCGACGGCCGGGCTGGACAAGGCATCGGAAGGGCGATTCGGCGGAATGATGCGGAAGCATCTTGAGGAGGGGGGGATCGTTGTGGCGGCCACGCATCTGCCGCTGGG